>CAZOZU010000490.1:0-2010 GCA_964584355.1 uncultured Rikenellaceae bacterium | reverse complement strand
TCGTGAGAGTGTCGACCTGAACAGGGTACTAAGTGCAGTATATGACCAGTACAGTCATGTCGCATCCGAAAAAGGTGTGGCACTCGATTATAAGATCATACCCAACGACAAGCTATTAACCTTTTATACTGATAGTTACAAAATAATACAGATTCTCAGGAATCTTGTAAACAATGCTCTCAAGTTTACCACTGAAGGCAGGGTGGAATTCGGATGCCGGGAAAAAATAACCTGTATTGAGTTTTATGTTTCTGATACAGGTATAGGTATTCCTGTTGAACAACAGGCCAATATCTTCAGCAGGTTTTACCAGGGCGACAGCACAACGAAAAGATGCTATGGCGGCACCGGGCTGGGACTGGCAATCTCAAAAGCCTACACAGAACTCCTGGGAGGTGATATCTGGTTCACCACACGGCAGGGAGAGGGCACAACATTCAAGTTTACCCTTCCGCTCGGGAAAGGGGAGAGGTGAAATTTCTGCTTTGATTTTTATTCTTATAAGTGATTTTAATTAATTAACCTAAGTTGCCGGGGCTTAGGGCTTAGGACTCAGGACTCAGGACTCACGGCTCAGGAACCAGCAACCTGAAAATAATTACCTTTACATCAACATGCCATTAACTCTTCAATTTTGTATCTTGCAGATTATTAATCACATATTCAGTTTGTCATAAGGTTGATAATCAGATCAATACTGTGTTTGTTGGTTGTGATCCTGGTGATTCAATGTAAAAAGGACGAACCGGAGCCAGAGCCGGAACCTCCGAAGGAATTCAAAATAGTCGATGGATTCCTTATAAATGCTCTTGCTGCCAATGGTTTTGATAAAAACAACGACAGGATTATCGATTCTGATGAAGCTTTGGCAATTGAATACCTGTATATTGATGAGTGCAATATTTCAAATATGGAGGGTATTCAGAATTTTGTCAATCTGAAGAGGCTTGACTGTCGGTATAATAACCTCACCGGCCTGGATGTTTCATATAATAGCAAACTGGAGAAGTTGTACTGTAATGAAAATCAACTGACCAAATTAAAACTCAATGGGGATTCTGCATTGGTAATGTACCTGATACCGCGGCTGCACTTGAATACATGGAATGTCAAAATAACCAGTTGACAAACCTGAATGTCTTAAAATATTATAACCTGAAAGAATTAACTTGTTATAGTAACCATTTATCATCTCTGTATCTGACAAATAACAGTGCCCTGGAATATCTGTTATGTGGCTCCATTGAGCTAACAGCTCTTGATGTCAGTAAAAACACAAATCTGAGAAACCTGCTTTGCGGATACAATAATATAGCCACGCTTGATCTCTCACAGAATACCACATTATCCCTGCTGGATATAGAATATATGCCCTCATTAACTAAAGTATGTGTATGGACCACACCCTTCCCGCCAGAGGGTTTTTCACTTCGGGATACAGGCAGCCCGAATATGTATTTCTCTACGGATTGCTGTAAATAGCAGATCAATATTAAATTTTGTGTGCCTTTGTGTGTCCTTAGATGGATATTACCCTAAAAAGACTCTTTTCTTTTTTATTATTTAGATTGTCTGCGTCTTGAAAGATACCTGGTCCTTGCCTCTTCAGGATCAGCATCAAGCGCAATATAAATTTTAGTACGGTGATCAATAACAACTACCTGCATCTTATTAAGGTCAGGAGATTTAAATGTTGATGTCTTTTTGTCATATATATTGTTGTTCTTCATCTCATTTTTTATTTATAATATGATTCTGAATCAATACCTTTCTTTCTTACCCGAAAAATTATCCGATAATTTTCAAAAAAAAGTCCCGCTTCTGGCGGGACCAAAAATTTTAAATGTATAATGTAGATAAACTAAGCAAGTTTAACATTTACTGCATTTAATCCTTTTTTACCCTGTTCAACGTCAAAGGTCACTTCATCATTTTCTGAGATGATATCCTTTAAACCTGAAGAGTGTACAAAATACTCTTTTGTTGAATTCTCCTCTTTAATGAATCCAA
>CAZOZU010000489.1:0-2014 GCA_964584355.1 uncultured Rikenellaceae bacterium | reverse complement strand
TGCTTCTCCGATACCAATCAATGCCCGGGCCATGAACAACTGAACATAATTGCCTGTCAGAGCACAAAGAGCCGTGGCAAGGCTCCACATGATCGCCATGATACCTATAGTTTTTGTCCGGCTCCACCGGTCAACAAGCAAGGATACAGGAAATGTTAGCAATACTATTGCCCAATAAACAGCAGAAACGAGCATTCCTTCCTGCATATGGCTAATTCCCAGGTCTTTCCCGATAGATGGCCACATCGAAGTAATAACCATCCTGTCGATGTAATCGAACATGTATAGAAGGAACAGTAACGTAAAGACATAATACGAATACCTCTTTGAAAAAAGATAACCCTTTTGTTTTACAGTATTTTCCATAACACTTTTTGTAAACTTCCTGCCAAATAAATAAAATTTATTTCAGTTGGCCATTTTTATACTATTTTTAAGTCTTTATACTTAGTGCACAGACAAAAATCCTGCTTTATTTTCACACTCAAATGAAAAAATAAATAACTAATGATAACGCTTAAACAAATTGAATCATTTATTGCCTCGCAACCTATAGCAATGGTTGGCGTTTCCAGAAACACAAAGAAGTTTGGTTTTATTGCTTTTAATGAACTTAAGGAAAAAGGTATGAATATTATCCCCGTCAATCGCAATGCTGACAAAATAAACCAGATAAAAGCATACCCGGATGTTATGGCATTACCACCTGAAGTAAAGGGTTTAATAATAATGACACCCAAACAGGAAACAGCCGGAGTTGTAAGGGATGCTTTAAAAAAAGGTTTCAAACAGATCTGGATACAACAGTATTCTGAAAGCAAAGAGGCACTTAGTGAACTGGGCGATACAGATATCAATTATATTACAGGACAATGTATCCTGATGTATTACAAGCCTCACAGCATTCATAAATTCCATGGAAAGCTGAAGAAGTTCTTCGGACGATATCCAAAATAAACTCATTATAATTAATCAAATGGAAGAATCTGACTATATTTTCAGTACACAATTGTCTGTCAGAGATTATGAGTGTGACATCCAGGGAGTAGTAAATAATGCAAATTATCTTCATTATCTTGAGCATGCCAGACATGTATTTCTCCTTTCAAAACATATCGATTTTATCGAACTTCATGAAGCAGGTATTGATCTTGTTGTGACAAAAATCGATATTGAATATAAATTTCCTTTAAGAAGTCAGGATGTATTCATTATCAGGCTTAATCTGAAAAGGGATGGTAATGTAAGACTCGTTTTTATTCAGGATATTTACCGGATTCCGGATGAAAAGCTAATAGCCCGAGCCAGGGTAACAGGTGTTGCCACAAAAAACGGAAAACCCTGCCACCCGGGAGATATTTTTTTAAAAGTGGGACTGGAATAAATTATAGTGTAACTTTATATATTATTACTAAATCCGATATCATGAACTTAAAGAAATTATTACAGACATTCAGCATTGTTATGTATCTTCTTTTTCTAACCTCTTTTATCGCCCTTTCACAATCAATTGAAGGAAACTGGTACGGCAAGACTGATATTCAAGGTATTACTCTCCGTATTACGGTTCATGTCAAAGCGGCCGGCGAAGGTTATACTTCAACCTGGGACAGTCCTGACCAGGGTGATTTTTATATCCCTTCCACTACGACAGATTTCAGTTTTCCTGATTTTTCATTTACTCACGCAGGTGCAGGATTTAAATACACCGGTCAGGTAAGTGCTGCATATGATGAAATTAACGGTAATCTAGAACAGGCAGGAACAACACTACCAATAAAATTTGGTCGTGAACCTATTACTGCTCCACCCAATAGCCCGGAAGCAATTAAAGAAAAATATGAAAAAAAGGAAGTATACATTACCATGCGTGACGGAGTAAGGCTTTTTACTTCAATTTATACGCCAAAAAACAATTCCATAGCCCATCCGATACTTTTGTCCCGAACACCCTATAATATTGAACCAGGAGGACCGGATCGGTTTAATTATTTTGTCCAGGGCTATTCAAGAT
>CAZOZU010000488.1:0-2016 GCA_964584355.1 uncultured Rikenellaceae bacterium | reverse complement strand
GAGGAACCACCGGCTTTTCAAAAGGGGTTATGATAACACATAACAGCCTTGCAGCCAATGTAAGGTTCGCACAGAATAACATGCCCCTTCAGCCGGGGGATCCTCTTGTTTCATTCCTGCCCCTGGCTCATACTTACGGATGTGCCTTTGAATTTCTGTTTCCTTTCACTTATGGATGTCACATCACAATACTTTCCAAAACACCATCGCCACAGATAATAATCCAGGCCTTTGGTGAAATAAAACCAAGACTTGTTCTTTCAGTTCCTCTGGTTATCGAAAAGATCTTTAAGAAACAACTGCTTCCGGTTATTAACAAACCGGTTATGAAATTTATGCTGGCCATACCCGGTATAAATAAGATCTTATATAAGAAGATAAGAGATAAACTGACAAACACTTTCGGGGGCAGATTTCATGAGATAGTCGTCGGGGGAGCCGCCTTTAATCCCGAAGCAGAAAGATTTTTCAAGAAAATCGGATTCAGGTTTACGGTAGGTTATGGTATGACAGAATGCGGTCCATTGATAAGCTATGCATCCTGGGATACAACAAAGCCTGGAGCATCAGGCCGACCTGTTGATACTCTGGAAGTTACAATAGATTCTTCTGATCCTCAGAAAGAGTTAGGAGAGATAATCCTGCGGGGAGAAAATGTAATGACGGGGTATTATAAAAATGAAAAAGCCACTAGTGAGATAATTGATGAAAATGGCTGGATGCATACCGGAGACCTGGGGATAATGGATGAGGAAGGTAATATTTTCATTAAGGGAAGAAGCAAATCAATGCTCCTGGGTCCATCAGGAAAAAATATCTTCCCCGAAGAGATTGAAGCCGTAATAAACAATATGGACTATATTGCCGAGTCGCTGGTGATCTCGGAAGAGAATAAACTGGTGGCACTTATATATCCCGATTATGAGGCTGTGAAAAAAGATGCTATTTCCGATGAACATCTTCAGCAGATCCTTGAGGATACTAAAAAAAATGTTAATGAACGAGTACCTGATTATATGACTGTAAGCAAATTCAGGATACATCCCGAAGAATTTGCCAAAACACCCAAGAGAAGCATTAAAAGATTTTTATATACAAAAGAATAATTGACCCCCCAACCCCTCCCGATACGCTTTCACTACGTTCAAGCTATCGGAACGGGGGTAGCTTATCAGAGGAGGAAGAATGAAGTTATATGTGGTAATAGTCGCAGGAGGTTCAGGTAAGCGAATGCAGGCAGGGATCCCCAAACAGTATCTCGAACTTGCGGGTAAGCCTGTGTTAATGCATACTCTTGAAAGATTCAAGGCATTTGACAATGTGATAGAAATAATAACCGTACTTCCTGAAAATCAACTAAGATACTGGAACGAATTGCAGAAAAAGCATTCATTCGATGTGCCCCACACATTGGTAAAGGGAGGAAAAGCACGGTTTTTCTCAGTAAAGAACGGATTGAAATTTGTAGATAGCCACGGACTTGTGGCAATACATGACGGAGTAAGGCCATTTGTGTCGATCGATACAATAAAAAGATGTTTCGAAACAGCTGAAAAACTTGGGAATGCCATACCTGTAATATCACCTTCAGATACTTTAAGAATGATTTCCGGTGAAGAAAACAAACCCATTAACAGATTGCAGGTGAAACAGGTACAGACACCACAGGTATTCAATACGGAACTTATTAAGAATGCATACCTTCAGGAATATATACCCGAATTTACTGATGATGCAACAGTACTTGAAAAGACAGGAGTAAAAATCAACCTGGTTGAGGGTAACCGGGAAAACATAAAGATTACAAATCCTGAAGACCTGGTAATTTCTTCTGCACTGTTGCCTGTTGTTTCATGATTCCTGATTGCCTGAATAGCTGATAATAAACTGTTTTAAACAATTCAAATATGATTAAAGTAAAAACACTAATGATGATAATCCTGATGGTTATCATGTCTGGTTGTGCCGAATTAATGACAGTACTTGAATCCGTCAGCGGTCCGGTTCCTCTTACCG
>CAZOZU010000487.1:0-2018 GCA_964584355.1 uncultured Rikenellaceae bacterium | reverse complement strand
GTCATCACATGTTTTGCTGCTTTTCACCTTAAAGGATGCCGATGCTGATTATATAAGGAATGTCAAAAGTCTTGGTTATGCTGATCTGTCAGAAGAAAACCTGATTGCACTGGTAGCTCTTAATGTATCTATTGATTATATAACAAATATACAGAATGATGGTTTCGAAAATATACCTATAAGTCAGCTAATTGGATTTAAGGCACTTAAAGTAGATCCTGATTATATTGCCAGGATGAAAAAGTTATCAGGCGGTGATCTCTCAGCCGCAAACATCATGTCATTTGCAGCATTAAAAGTTGATGAAAAATATGCCGAAGAAATGTACAAATCTGGATACAAATTATCCGGTAATGATCTTATTACTTTTAAAGCTATGGGAATTACACCTGAGTATATTAAAGAGGTAATGGCAATGGGCTTTACAGAGATATCAAAGGATGATATTATACAATTGAAGGCTCAGAAAGTGACTCCGGAATATATAAAGGAGGTCAGGGAAATGGGTTTCAGGGAAGAATTATCGATTTCCGTAATAATTAAACTCAAGATCTTTAAAATAAACAAGGAATATTTTGACAAGATAAAATCTGCCGGATACCCCGATGTTTCACCTGACGAATTAGTTGAATTCAAGATCTTTAAAATCGATAAGGAATTCATTGAAAAAGCCACAAAGTTTGTAGGCTCAAAACCTTCAGTTAAGAAACTGATTCAGTTAAGAATAGCCGAAGGGAATCACAATAGTCATTGACCAGTGAGATAATAAGGTATATTCATGAAGCGGGAGTTAACTCTGGGTTTTTAGAAATCTGTCAATTTCTTTTGCCGCTCTTCTTCCTGATGCTATTGCATTTACAACAAGACTGGCACCGATAACCGAATCGCCTGCTGCAAATACTTTAGGGATATTTGTTGCAAGGTTACTGTTAACCTTTACATTATTTCTTCCGTCAAGTTCTACTCCTATATCTGTCAGCAGTCCCTCAAGGACAGGATGAGTAAATCCAAGGGCAAGCAGTACCAGGTCGGTTTCAATGACCCTTCGGGTTCCCTCTACGGGTTTCATAACATACTCACCACCAGAGGATTCCCATGTAACATCCTCAACTTCTGCTCCCCTGGTAATCTTACCGTCACCGACAAACCGAAGTGTTGATATACCCCAGAGTCTTTCACAGCCCTCCTGATGCGAGGTGGATGTTTTAAGCGTTTTACTGTAATATGGCCATGGATTATCGTTCAATCTTGTTTCCGGTGGTTTTGTTAGTATCTCTATCTGTGTCACACTTATTGCCTTCTGTCGTATTGAAGTGCCAACACAATCTGATCCGGTATCTCCTCCTCCTATTACCAGAACTCTCTTTCCTGCAGCACTGATTGGATTTACATTATTGGATAATTGCCCGGCATTAACTCTGTTCTGAGCAGTAAGAAAATCCATTGCATAATGGATACCTTCGAACTCACTCTCTTCAATTTTAAGCGAACGTGGATTGCCTGCACCAATAGCAATACATATTGCATCAAAACTATCGAGCAACTCTGTGCCAGGTATATCCCTGCCTGCAAATGCACTTGTCCTGATTATAATTCCCTCTTCTGCCAGCAGATCGATACGGCGGTCAACTGTTGTCTTACTCAATTTAAAATCGGGTATTCCGTACCTTAGTAATCCTCCTGCTTTGTCATCCTTTTCAAAAACAGTAACAAGATGACCTGCTTTATTGAGTATATCGGCGGCAGCCAGGCCAGCGGGACCACTGCCTATTACTGCAACTTCTTTTCCCGAGCGTCTCTGTGGAGGATTCGGTTTAATATATCCTTCGGTAAATGCTCTTTCAGTTATGGCCACCTCATTTTCACGTATTGTTACAGGTTCCTGATTAATATTCAGAACACAGGCATGTTCGCAGCTTGCAGGACATATTCTACCGGTAAATTCCGGAAAGTTATTTGTTAAACTAAGCCTCTCATAAGCACCTCTCCAGTCTCCTTTATAGAGGAGATCATTCCAT
>CAZOZU010000486.1:0-2019 GCA_964584355.1 uncultured Rikenellaceae bacterium | reverse complement strand
TAATAGTGCCGTTTGTTGGAGGTGGCTTCGGTGGTAAAATACCTGCCCAACAGGGCATTGAAGCAGCCAGACTTGCTAAAATGACCGGTAAGCCGGTTATGTTAATTTGGACACGTGATGAGGAGTTTTTCTATGACACGTTTCATCCTGCCGGTGTAATAAATGTAACATCGGGGATCGACAAGACAGGGATGATAAAACTATGGAATTATAATGTCTATTTCTCTGGTACACGAGGTGCTGATGCTATCTATGACATACCAAATGTTAAAATAACCAGCTATAGTGAGACCCGGGATGCTCCCGTTCATCCTTTTGGTACCGGAGCATGGCGCGCTCCCAATAATAACACAAATACCTTTGCCAGGGAATCACAGATCGATATTATGGCATCTTCTGCAGGTATTGATCCGCTTGAGTTCCGTCTCAAGAACTTGAAAGACCAGAAGATGATTGACTGTCTGAAAGCAGCAGCTGACAAATTCGGGTATGAGTCAGCAAAAGCACCAAGTGGCAGGGGTATAGGAATTGCATGCGGAACGGATGCCGGAAGCTGGATTGCAACAATTGCCGAAGTCAGAGTGAGCACAAATTCCGGACGAGTAAGGGTAAACAGGATAGTCTGTGCACAGGATATGGGATTATGTGTAAATCCACAGGGAGCAAAACTGCAAATAGAAAGCTGCCTCACAATGGCTCTCGGTTATACATTGACGGAAGAGGTTAAATTTGAGGGAGGTAATATCTTTGACCGCAATTTCGATTCATACCAGATACCCCGTTTTTCATGGGTGCCAAAGATCGATAGTGTAATACTCGACAAAAAGGATAAAGCTCCACAGGGATGTGGCGAACCTGCTATCATAGCTGTCGGTGCTGCAGTTGGAAATGCAATATTTGATGCCGCAGGTGCAAGATTATTAAGAATGCCATTTACCAGGGAACGGGTACTGGAGGCAATGGAATAATTATTATTGCAATATTGTCTATACATTATAATCAATCTACAAAATCAAAGCATATGAAAAAAAATGTTAAGTACTTACAGCTTGCATTATCAGCAATGATAATCCTTGCTTTTCTTACTATGCCGCTTTCTTTGAATGGACAAACAGGAAAGGTTAATTTCAGTGGTACCTGGACTTTTAATCTTGATAAAAGTGATATGGGCGATGGGCCTGGAGGACCACCTCAGGGACAACCACCCCAGGGTCAACCACCTGAAGGCAGAAGGATGGGAGGCTTCGGTGGTGGTGATTTTACAGCCAAACAGGAAGCCAACCTTCTGACGGTGGAACGTACAGTGTCAAGACCTGATGGTGAATCATTTGATATAACCACCAAATATACTCTTGACGGAAAAGAGTGTGTTAATTCGACAGGACGTGGTGAGAGCAAATCAACTGCTACATGGTCGGCTGACAGTAAAACACTTAAAATAACGACTACCCGTACCTTTGATATACGGGGTGAGACAAGGACAATGAATTCATCAGAAGAATGGACGCTTAAAGATGCAAATACACTGTCGATAAAAACAACAATGAATACATCTATGGGCGAAAGAATATCTACAATGGTGTATGATAAGAAGTAATATCAAATAAGTGACAAAAAATATAGAAGGACTCCATCGAGGGAGTCCTTCTTTGTTCTAACCTTTAATATAGATTAATACTCCAGATTTACCCAATATCTTCTCCCTCTATTTCTGTTTCTGTATCACTATCAAAAACAGCTCTACCCGTTTTAATCGTTTCTATCAGTTCTGTTCCCTTTAGCTTGAATTTGTCAGGATTCTCCGGTAAAGCACGGTAGATAACAGTACCGGCTTCAAGACCCTTTTCAATTACTATCTCCTTGTTATTTGATTCCCCGGGAATAACTACCTGTTTAGTTCCATGTTTTGTATAAACCACCGGTATATCGTCAGTACCTGTATGTACACATTCATTTGGTATATAAGTGACTTTATCATGTGTTTTAATTATGATCTTGTTATTTGTAGTCATTGTTGGC
>CAZOZU010000485.1:0-2020 GCA_964584355.1 uncultured Rikenellaceae bacterium | reverse complement strand
TTAAAACAAACCTTAGCTGGTGGGTTTTTGCCATGGCCGGTATGGGTGCGTTTGGTATAGCCCTGCTGACAATAAGCTGGCAAAGTATACGGGCGGCGACAAGGAATCCGGTTGAAGCTCTGCGCTATGAGTAAAACCCCCTCTCCCGCTGAAGCGGGATCTCCCCCCGCGGGGGGAGAGAACGCAACCTCCCGCAAGGCGGGAGGGATTTAGAGGGTGAGATTAATAGAAAGTAAAAATTTTAAACATATACAGTTATAAAATAAAGAAGATTATGAACTGGTATTTTTTCAGACAGATACTGAGAGGTATCAACAGAAACAGGTTTAACAGTTTCGTAAAGGTAATAGGAATTACACTGGCAATAATCCCGGCAATGTTAATCTGGGCTTATATTTCACATGAAAAAAATTATGATCGTAATTTCCCCGGTTATGAGAATATATTCAGAGTCGTCAGAAACTGGCAGGAAGATGAAAAATACGGTGTCTATACATCAGTACCATTTTTGCCTGCATTAATGCAAAACTTTCCCGAAATTGAGACAGGCACTCGTGTCTGGCCATTATACGGGCAGGATGCTATCGTTGGTGATAAAATATATAATGAAGATGTGATGCTGGCTGTCGATTCATCATTTTTTGCAACATTCAGAATGGATCTTCTTACAGGGGATGAAAAAACTGCACTTAACTCTACGGGGTCATTAATTATAAGCAAAAGTGCAGCAGCAAATATATTTGGAAAGGACGATCCCGTAGGAAAGACTATTGAAATTGAGGGTAATCGTTTTTCAGAAAGGACTAAACTGTTTACAATAAAAGGCGTTTATGAAGATATCCCATCAAATTCACATTTTCAGAGTGATTTTATTCTGTCATTAAATACGTTTATTACCAGCCGTAACTCGAATCCTACAAACCATATGCTTTTGACTTATATCCGGCTAAAAAGTCCATTAAATGAAAAGAATGTAGAAGAAAAGTTTCCGGAATTCATGGAGGAATTTTATGGGAAGCAATATTATGATTATGCCAGATCCACATACCTTTTACAACCGATTACAGATATACATTTAAATACAACTGTTAATTATAATGAATATGAAACCGAAAAAGGGAGCTATGCCAGTATATATATTTTCCCATCGCTGGTATTTTTGATAATCCTTATTTCATGCTTGAATTTCATTAATCTCACTGTCTCTGAGGGAGTTTCAAGACATAGGACTTTTGGAATAAACAAGATATGGGGTGCGGGGAAATCCTTTTTCTACCGGACATACATTTTGGAGTCTTTAATATTGACATTAGTGGCATTGCTTGCTGCAATATTTATTCTGGACCTTATCAGCCCCCTGTTTATTGATTTTGTACAACGTGATCTGGATTTTAAATTCTATAAAAATCCCTTCTGGATGGGAGCAACTTTGATTTTCGCAGTATTGATAGGTATTCTTAATGGTATTTACCCTGCCAATCTCTATTCTTCGAAAAAAATGGTTGATTATCTGAAGGATAAAGTTGATCCATCAGTGAAACAGTTTTATGTACAGAGGGTATTTCAGGTTTTACAGTTTGCTATTTGTATCTTCTTAATATTCGGATCATTTGTGGTTTTCAAGCAACTCGGGTTTATAGATAAAACAACGAATCAGTCACTGAACAGTGAAGCAGTACTTGTGATCAAGAATGCTGATAAACTCGGTAACAATCAGGAGGTATTTAAGGCTGAATTAAAAAAAGTAAGTGGTATTTTGAATGTGTCTGTATGTGATGAGGTACCTGGTTTAGCGGATTACTCTCATTGGGGACTTCCTGTCGATTCAGCAACATTTGATACACATGTTGCGGTTTTTTACGTTGATTATGATTATTTATCAACATTGGATATGAAGGTTGTCCAAGGCCGTTTTTTCTATCCGGATTTTTCAACAGATGCCAAAGGTATTGTCTTAAATGAAACAGCAGTAAAAACATTAGGATGGGGAAATGATCCTTTAGGTAAACGTTACAGGCTT
>CAZOZU010000484.1:0-2036 GCA_964584355.1 uncultured Rikenellaceae bacterium | reverse complement strand
TTAATCTTTCCTGATAGTCATTTAAGATTTTAAGAAATTATTGGTTTAACTTTGAATAGCCGGAGTCTCTGCTCCCGATTCTCGGGACAAGTTTTTCATAGCACCCTCAGTATAGCCAGTTATTATTTAAAATCACTGTCAGTTGTGTTTATTATTAATATGTTTTCCGAATTGTCTGATATTTTAATGGCAAGCTTCTTAATCTCTTCAGCCTTTTTTTCGTCCCCAATTGACTGGTAGTAATCAAATACAAACTTAAAGCTTTTTAAATAATTGACATTTTGATTATTGACATTTTTCTGATTTGGATCCGGCAATAATTGAATCTTAAGATAATCCAGGAGAAACTCATTTTCAATAATAGCTCTATTAAGCTTAATTGGATCTTCAGGACTTGTTAAAAATCTGTATGTTAAACCGGAAACAGACATCATGGCGGCATAGTCCTTATAATAGTCCCCGGAAACTGTCATGGCAATATACAATGGTCTGGTATTATTGTAGTTGGCCAGGAAATGGCTCAGAATGATCATCCAGTCTGATTCAAAATCGCTACTATACCTGAAATCCAGAGGTTTAATACCCAATTGATCAAAAATTGCGTTTCTGTAACTATCAAGCCGTAGAAAGTCAAAGTTTATTACCATAACATCTGGCCTGATATTTTTAACATCCTGAAGCATCCAGACCGGATAGGAATCGTTGTCGTGTTGTGTAAGTAATATGCTGTTAGGCCTGACAGACATTAATACATTGTAACCATAATTAAGAAGCCCGGGTGAAAGTTCGTTAAGAGGATACCAGTTATTATTTACCTTTTTTCTAAGATGCTTATCCAGAATGCTCACAGCATAGGTAACCATTGCCGCATTGATTCCTTCATATTTTGGATTGATTTCATATGCTTTCAATAAATAATATCCTTTTGAAGGGTCAATCCCCCGGATGCTATAAGCAACATAATTGAAAGTAAAACTATCTGGTATGTATTGTTCCATTAATGAAACAATATCCGGTCCTGTTTTTAAGTAGGGAGATTCTTTTACAAAATCATCTCTCCAGTTGGCTGTTCCGTGGGCATTACGGCAGGCTCTGAAGTAATTATACCAGTTTTCCTCTGATGATTTGTCTTTTTCAATTTCTTTCCACCAGAGCTCAGACTGTTTTACATAGTATTCATGTGTTTTAGACTCTCTGGCAAAAGAAATTTGCCTTTCCGGAGTTTGTGCTTTAATTGAAGACGGAAGAAGAACAAGTAACAGAAGGATGATGAATTTTGAAGCAGATTATTCATTGAGTTGTGTTTTCAGCCAAGGTAGTTATTAATCACCTTTTCCACATTATTATACTTGTGCTTTTTATCAATAATACTTTTAATATGAGTTTATTAATGTCATCTCAGGCATATTGACACGTCTGGCACTACATAAAAGAGAGACCTCCTCCGCTAAAGCTTCGGAGGGCAAAGTGAGAGCGGGAGGAGGCGCTGCTCAGGATTTCATATCATTTGATTAACTTTAACCAGGTGAATTATGCAAGCAGAAAGACAAAAAATGATATTC
The DNA here is from genome assembly GCA_964584355.1 of uncultured Rikenellaceae bacterium. GTDB lineage: Bacteria > Bacteroidota > Bacteroidia > Bacteroidales > VadinHA17 > LD21. The sequence goes on along the minus strand of CAZOZU010000484.1, from coordinate 474 downwards.
CTGAATAAATTGGTTAAAATTCTTAAACAACCACTTCCCCTGAACCTTAGTATTGTAAATATTATTATTGCTTCGGTAACCTTTGGTGCTTTTGTCTTTTTCTTTCTTATTATTTTTAAGCCATTCGGATTGCAGGTATTATCAGGTAAAGCTTTAATTACAGTTACAAGCGGCTATGGTTTTGTTACAACAGGATACCTGACGATACATTCATTAATAATTGTTGTCATTCTTACTGAGAAAAACTGGACAGTCGGGAAAGAAATATTAAATACTCTGATAATAATTGCAATGATAGGATTATGCAATTATTTATATCATTCAATCTATTCTTCTCAAAAACTTATTTTGGTTGTACATCCTTTTCCATTCTTGGCGGCATATAAGGAAACATTGGAACACCCCCGCCTTCTACATAGAAAAGTGTGTGACCATCTTTAAGTTCTGAAAGTAAATCCATTAAAACGGTATAGA
>CAZOZU010000483.1:0-2043 GCA_964584355.1 uncultured Rikenellaceae bacterium | reverse complement strand
ATGACCCTGTGAATGGCGGTAATGCTAACGGTCATCCCGGAGAATTTTTTGTACCTCAGCTGGAAACAGGAATGATTGAAGATGCATGGGTTACTCCCCAGGTATTCAATAACTGGGAAAGTTATTATAAGACTGGCTATTCAGTGACCAATAATGTAAATATAAGCCAGGCAATGGAGAACGGAAATTTTGCCCTGGGGTTAAGCCAAACGTCGCAAAGCGGTGTTGCTCTGGCAACCGGGATGAACAGATGGAACGGGAAAGCTTCTGCTGAAAGAAAATTAGGAAATAATTTCAATGTTGGTTTCAACGCTAATTTCTCAAAGACGGATATCGATAAGATACCTTCTGCAAATGATGCAGCACTGGCTGGTGTATTGTCAGCTCCGGCAAGCTATAACCTGAAAGATTATCCTTATAACGTACCCGGAGATCCTTATACACAGATCTATTACAGGGGTGGAAGCTTCGACAATCCTTACTGGTCTGCCGAGCATACAATATTCAATGAAAAGACCGACCGCTTCTTTGGTAATGGCTTTATAAATTATTCAGCCAGCCTTAGTGAAAGTATGAGCCTTAAAATGCGTTACCAGTTAGGTGCCGATTCCTATACAACAAACTTCCAGGACATTTTTGAATATGGTCATTCTGGAAATACCGGTATAATAGACAATTATGGTATTACCTCATTTACAGTTAACTCCCTTTTCACTGCCAATTTTGACTGGCAGATCGTGAGTAATCTGAACTTAAATGTAATGGTTGGGAATGAATTTGACCATGGTACTCAGAAGACTTATTCGGAACATGGTGAGGATTTCAATTTCGGAGGCTGGGCTCATATAAGGAATGCCAATATAGTTACAGCAAATGAATCAATATTCCAGAACCGGACAGTCGGCTTCTTCGGAAGTGCTTCATTAAGCTGGAAATCACTTGTTTTTCTTCAGGCTACTGGAAGGGATGATATTGTATCCACTATGCCTTCAGATAACAGAACATTCTTTTATCCTTCAGTCTCTGCAAGCTTTGTCGCTTCCGAACTGGATGCAATGAAGAATCTTAACTGGCTCTCTTTTGCCAAGTTGAGAGTGTCATATGCTGAGGTTGGACAGGCAGGATCATATCTTGAAAATTATTATGATACTCCAGATTATTCCGGTGGATGGTGGTCAGGTACTCCAATCCAGTATCCTATCGGAGGGATCAGTTCCTATGTTCCCAATAATGTTGAGTATGATCCCAACCTGAGACCCCAGAACACAAAATCGTATGAGATAGGAGCTGACTTTAAATTCCTTGAGAACAGGATGGGAATTGACTATACTTTTTCACGCCAGAATGTTGTGGACCAGATATTCTCGGTACCGCTTGCCGGTTCAACAGGAGTTCGTGCATTGCTTATGAACGGGGGTAAGGTACATACAATAACTCATGAGGCAGTGTTATACCTGACACCTGTTGCCACCAGTAACTTCCAGTGGGATATTGATATAAATTTCTCCAAAATAGAGAATATGGTTGATGAGCTGGCTTCTGGTGTGGAGAGCATTTTCCTGGGAGGTTTTACAACTCCACAGGTAAGAGCAGGTATTGGTGCTACTTTCCCTGTTATTTACGGTGTTTCATTTGTTCGTGATGATAACGGTAAGATCGTTGTGGAGGATAATCCTGCCTCCGCGAATTACGGATTTCCAAAGATTGGAGAACCGGATGTAATTGGCTCCGTATCACCTGATTTTATCCTCGGAGGAGGTACAACCCTGACTTTTAAAGATCTTTCGTTAAGTGCGCTGTTCGAATGGAAGAATGGCGGACAGATGTATTCCGGAAGTAACGGGCTCCTTGACCTTTATGGTATGTCAGCTAGAACAGAAGACCGTGAATCAACATTCATATACGATGGTGTTAAATCCGATGGTACACCCAACGATATAGTACGTGGTGGTCCTTCTGATCCTGGTGCCTTACAGGATCTGTATGTGAATGTACTATCGAATATAGATGAATACTACATTCATGAAAATTCATTTGTGAAAC
>CAZOZU010000482.1:0-2046 GCA_964584355.1 uncultured Rikenellaceae bacterium | reverse complement strand
AAACGACTTGATAAAGAATTAGAATGATTACAGGATGTAACGTCATGAGCAGAAATTAGACAAGAACGTAATATTCTTTACCGGTAATAATCCGCTATTAACCGAATAATTTAATATAAGAACATTATACTATTGTACATTAGCATTAATTATTTAAAATCAGACCAATGAAAAGAATTTTATTATCAGCTGCAGCACTCCTGTTTGTCATTACGTCAATGGCTCAGCAGAGTGCCCTCCTTAAGTTGAACCTGGAGAAGAATAAACTTTACCGTTTAAAGTCTGTTACCGGGCAGACAGTTACTCAGACAGTAAACGGTAACCAGCAAACCGTTGAAACAGAAGTAGTATATATGCTATCAATGAAAATGCTTGATGTAACCCCGGATTTCATGGTAACCGAAGTACATTTTGATACCCTCATTACGAATACCAACACTATGGGTCAAACCTCAAGTTTCAGTTCAGCAGTTGAAGGTGATATGACATCATCAGAGACATCCGAAGTTATGTCGTGCATAATGAACCGCTTGAGTAAGAATGCACTTTTTGTGAAAATTGATTTTACTGGTAAGCCTGTAGAGATAGTGAATGCAAAAATGCTTTCCGATATGATCCTGAAGGATACTGCATCCATTACGCTGGCAGAACCGACTGCTGCTGCTTTGAGAACACAGATAGCCGGTTTGGTGAGCGACAATACACTGAAAACAATGATCGGCGGTTTCACTAGGCGCCTTCCGGGTAAACAGGTTTCTGTAGGTGATAAATGGGAGATAACTGAGCAGGTAAATTCAGGCGGAATGCTCCTCTCCATAATCACTGACTATCATCTGGACGGGATTAGCGACAATAATGCCATGATTACTGCTGAATCGAACATCAGGGCAGCAGAAAATGCACCTCCTATTCAGTCGGCCGGCGCAACAATCACTTATGATAATCTCACCGGGTTAAGCAAATCAGACCTGGTGATAGATACCCGTACCGGGTTGCTGGTTGAAGAAAATGCCAAGACGCGCATTACGGGAACCCTGGGGATAAGTGGACCCGGATTCAGCATGCAGATGCCCATGGATATTAATGGAGAAACAAAGATTACAGCAGTAGAGTAATATAGAATTTTAAAGCCATGAAAATAATAAGAACATTTTTTGCCATATTATTGCTATCTGCCTCTGTTGCCATCCAGGCGCAGAACATAAAAGGATACGTTTGCTATGAACAGGATAAAACACCGGTACAGTTTGCTTCTGTTGCCCTGCTTCAGATACCTGATTCAGCTATATCTACGGGAGTCATAACCCTGACTGACGGAGCTTACCTACTTGAAAAAATAGAACCGGGGAATTATTTTGTCAGGGCAAGTTTTGTGGGATACAGACCTGCCGGGAAAGCAGTTACAGTCAGTGAAGGGGATAAAGAAGTTATTATTGATACCATTTACCTGGCAGAAATAACAACAGCCCTGAACGAAGTCATGGTAGTAGGTGAACGTCTCAAAGGCAAGGAGATGGTTGACCGCACTGTATATAACATCCCCGAAGCCGTGGTCAAATCCACAAGCAATGGGTATGACCTGCTCAAGAAAATACCCCAGGTAACTGTTGATTTCCAGAACAATATCACTCTCAATGGCAGTAGCAATTTTATAATCCAGGTGGATGGCAGACAACGCGACAGGGAGTTCCTTGCAAGGCTTCTTCCGACTGACATCCAGAGTATTGAGATAATAAGCAACCCTTCCGGGAAATACGAAGGTAATATTGACGGAGTATTAAACATCATACTGAAAAAAGAAGCAAGGTACGGGGTGAGCGGCAACATACTTGAAGCCTTCAAGCCATTCCATAAGGTTACCAGCGTAACGCAGGGAAGTGTTGATTATGGTTTAGGTAAAGTAACCTTCTATGTAACAGGTTCTTATATAACCCAGGCTCTTAATATCAGTTCGACCACTGACAGCCGGTTCACGACTATTGATTCGACAACCTATACTTACGGCGACGGAAATATAAAAGTCTCCCTGGGATCCGTGAATGCCGG
>CAZOZU010000481.1:0-2055 GCA_964584355.1 uncultured Rikenellaceae bacterium | reverse complement strand
CGGAGAGAAATATGATGGCGGTCAGACTGTTAAAACATCAGCCCCGCTGAATAAAATTCCGCTGTTTGTCAGGGCCGGATCCATAATTCCCATGGGTAAACTGATCCAGTATACCGGTCAGAAACCTGCCGACACCGTTGAGGTACGAATATATAAAGGAGCAGATGGCAGGTTCGAATTATATGAAGATGAAAACGACAATTACAACTATGAGAAGGGACTATATTCGGCCATTGGATTCAGATGGAACGACACTACACGTACTCTCACAATTGGCGGGCGACAGGGTGAATTCCCCGGGATGCTGAAGAAAAGAATTTTCCAGATCGTTATAGTATCACCGGAACAGGGAACAGGAGTGGAAGTAACAAAAAGAATTCATAAGGTTGTGAAATACAATGGTATGGAGATAAAAGTGGTTTTCTGATAACACATTAAAACTATAATGTATCAAAGTAGATATGAAAATTAAATTCTATCCCATCTTTTTTAGTTCTGTTGTTTTACATGTTGTACTGTCAGAAGTATTTGCCATTGCTTCCGCACAACCGCGGACAACGGAACTTTTTACCAAATCCTGGTATTTCAATCTTGGAGATGTTCAGGACGGACAAAATCCTTCACTGGACGATTTGCACTGGAGACTGATCGACCTGCCTCACGACTGGAGCATTGAAGGTAAATTCAACAGGAATAATCCTGCAGGCATAGGCGGAGGCGCCTTACCAGGCGGCATAGGATGGTACAGAAAAACCTTTACCCTTTCCGAATTGAGTGAGAATAAACTTACATTCATTCAATTTGACGGCATATACAGAAATAGCGAAGTATGGATAAATGGTCACTACCTCGGTAAACGGCCTCATGGCTACTCCTCCTTCCAATATGAGCTCACTCCTTATCTTAAATACGGAAAAGACAAGAATGTACTTGCTGTCAGGGTCGACAACTCTCAGCAGCCAAACTCGCGTTGGTACTCAGGTTCAGGGATCTACAGAAATGTCTGGCTGACAACCACAGAAAAGGTCTTTGTCGATCATTGGGGAACATTCGTTTCAACACCTGAAGTCTCGGAACAATTGGCACAGGTTTCGGTAAAGACCACGATCAGGAACAGTTCTAACAAGGATCAGCAGGTAGTTCTGACGACATCTCTGCAGGACAAAAACGGTAAGTCAGTAGCCTCGGCAAAATCGAGAGCGATTGTTCCAAAAAACTCTTCTTATCAAATCAATCAGAATCTTACTGTGGAAAACCCGCAACTATGGTCTGTCGACACTCCTTACTTATACAAGGCTGTAAGTAAGGTGGAAAATAGCAGCAGGGTGAGTGATAGGTACATCACCACTTTTGGTATCAGGGCTTTCCGGTTCGACGTAGACAAAGGCTTCTTTCTGAACGGAAAACCGATAAAAATACTGGGTGTATGCAATCACCACGATCTCGGCTGTCTCGGTGCTGCGATTAACACGCGTGCACTTCAGCGGCAACTTGAAATCCTTAAGGAGATGGGTTGCAACGGAATAAGGACTTCACATAATCCACCGGCACCGGAACTACTAGACCTTTGCGATCAGATGGGATTCATCGTCATGGACGAAGCTTTCGATGTATGGATGAAACAAAAAACAAAATATGATTATCATCTCGATTTTGCAGAATGGCACAAAAGAGATCTCGGCGATATGATCCTGCGTGACAGGAACCATCCAAGTATTTTTATCTGGAGCATTGGAAATGAAGTATCTGAACAATGGGATCATAAAGACAGCCTCGGTATGGTAATTACCAAAGAACTTACCGGCATAATAAAGAGTCTCGACACAACTCGTCCGGTCACATCTAACTGCAATGACTGGAGTCCCGATAATCCGCTTGTTACATCAGGTGCACTGGACCTGATCGGTATCAGTTATGATCATAATGAATATAATCTTTCCCCTGTAAAATATCCCGGCAAAAAGATGATTGGATCCGAAACTACTTCGGCAATAGAGACACGGGGACACTATGATATGCCATCGGACAGCGTACGGGCATGGCCCGTAAGATGGG
>CAZOZU010000480.1:0-2062 GCA_964584355.1 uncultured Rikenellaceae bacterium | reverse complement strand
CAAACCTGTTCTGAACAACAAAATCCTCTCCGAAAATCTGTGTGACATTCTTTTGCACCATCCGGGCATCTGCATCATCTGAAAACCTTATTTCCACAGAACTTATCCTGTCATCATTTTCGATAAGATCTCTTGCAAATCCGAGAGGCACATAAATATATTTTGAATCGTACGATTGTTCGATCTGAAAGATTCCTGAAGGGTAAATATATTCCCTGTTATAAGCATTTTCAGGATTAAAAGTACTTTCAGCCGTTCTTTTAAGGACATAAATGAAGAGCGGAGTTATAAAATTGACCCTTATACCCAGATATTGCGCAATACCAACACCCGGAACAGCATATGGGCGGCCTTTTTCATCATTAAGCATGAATTCTCCTTCCCACATGGAACTGTCTATATTGGAAACACATAAATAGTTATCATCAACTCCTTTAACTGTTGCGACAAATTGCCTGTCAGAATATTTAAGAAGTACATTTTCTTCGATGGTCAAAGAATAGCATGAGACTCCTTTAACATCGGCCAGTAATATCAGTTTTGAAGTATCAGCAACAAAAGTTTTTCCTTCAGCGGCAGTAATTTTGAGATCCGGATCAAAAGTGTTGAAGATGGAGGTTACAAGGAGTTCCAGACCATTAAACACTGAAAGTACTATTATAAGTGCCATTGTTCCGACAGCGACTCCGGCAACTGACACTGCAGAGATAACATTGATCGCATTTCTTGATTTCTTTGCGAAGAGATATCTTTTTGCTATGTATAACGAGAGCTTCACTTCTTTACTTCCTGGCTGTAATCAGTAATCCGGTTCCTGTTTTATGTGTTGAATTCAGATCAAAAATGTTAAGTATTAATGAAATGGGGAAACAAATAAGGTAATAAAAGGGTAAAATAATGAAAAAAAGATAAGATATATTAAGCATTTTAACGGGATTTTTCATTGACAGCTGCCATGATATGTTTCCCGCTCTTCCATATGTATAATGAGCTTCAACATTCCTGAATCCTGTCCTGGTCAGTTTATCTGTTATTTCAGAAACAGAGTAACCATTCCTGACATGTTCATCGATAAATGATTTATCTTCAGCCTCATGTGCGTCTGAACCTCCTTTATCCGAAGGAGTTGAAATAAGAAGAAATCCTTCCTCTTTCAATGATTCATTAAAATTCTTAAATACTTTTTCGTCTTCCCTGATATGTTCCATTACATCGACTGACAGGATTAAGTCATAATGGCCCGGTTCTTTAAATTCAGAAAGATCTGCAGTACTGAATTGTATCCTTTCTGTTAATCCCGTTCTATTAATAAATGCTTTGCATTCTTCAATCTGTTCATTATCTATATCCACTCCGTCGATTATCCAGTTCCTGTTCATGCGGCTCATTCGCCATGTATATTGGCCAAGACCCGAACCTGCATCAAGGATGTGTGCATTGTCATCTATTTCATTGCCAATCTTCTTTAATGCTCTTTTAACATGCCATGTACGTAGTAACAGGATATCGAGAAGAAAAAACAGCATTTTTCTCATCCATACAGAGCTAGAGATTAATTTGTTCAGTGATCTTTTTATAGGCTCGTACCGCATAAATATCAGGATTTCAGCAACTTGTCAATGTTTTCGATATAATCGAGGCTGTCATCAATATAAAAAACGATATCTGGTACAATACGAAGCTGTGAACGTATCTTATGTCCCAGATCAAACCTTATCTTTCCAGTATGAGCCTGAACCGAATGTAATATTTCTTCCTGTTTATCTGATGGATATATGCTCATATATATTTTGGCAAAAGAGAGATCAGGGCTTATTCTTACTCTGGTTATTGATACGATCTTTCCCGGGGCATACTCGTTGCTCTTGCGCAGAAATATTTCAGCTACCTCCTTTTGTATCAATCTTGATACTTTTTTTTGTCTTGTTGATTCTTGTGATTCCACAACTGCTGATATTTTAATCTTGTAAAGGTAGCGTTTTTTAATGTACCCACCCCCTTTATCCCCCTCCCTGCAGGCTGGCTCCTCACTAAAATAGCCCATCGGGCTATTTTTTAACGT
>CAZOZU010000479.1:0-2064 GCA_964584355.1 uncultured Rikenellaceae bacterium | reverse complement strand
GACATGATGCCTTTACAAAGACCTTAAAAAAAGATCCGGCAGGAAGAATCAGCAAGACTAAAGATGAAACAGACTTTATATTGAAAAGATCGGATGACATGAAAATCATCCACAAGCTGGGGAGTGAAGGTAAAATACCTGTCAGAACAACCCACAACGATACAAAATTCAACAACATACTTTTCGATGAGGATGACAAATCATTGTGCATTATTGATCTCGATACTGTAATGCCAGGATATTTCCATTCCGACTTTGGTGATGCAATAAGAACAGGTGCGAACAGAGCAGCAGAAGACGAAAAGGATCTTTCAAAGGTCGGGATAGATATCAAACTTTTTGAGGGTTATGCCAGAGGATATCTTTTCGAAACAAAAGATACACTGAATAGTACTGAAAAAGAGTACCTGGCATTTGCGCCCATAGTAATGACTTACGAACAAGCTCTTCGTTTTCTCACCGATTATCTTGATGGGGACAAATACTATAAGATCCATCATGAACATCACAATCTTCAGCGGACCAGAGCACAGTTAAGACTGGTTGAGAGTATGGAGGAACAGTATGGTGTGATGCAGGGGATAATAGAGGGACTAATATGAGGGCAAATTGGCCCGCCTTCGTCCCGAATTCTCGGGACTATGGCGGACAAAGCAGTTGGCAGTTGGCAGTTGGCAATAAGACAAAATAAATTCCTAAATAACGTTGACTTTCTTAAAAATCATTTTTCATTCTGTCATATTTTGTTAATTTTGATATGTCAAGTAGAGATCTTTTTTGATCTCTATTATATTAGCATTTGTAAATAAGCATTTTACTTCCGGAAAATCGGATAATTTGCTTATTTTCTTTAAAATTCTATTTAGCGAATGTTTTTACAATTTCAAAAAATGAAGATCACAACGAAGCATCTTGCTTTACTGTGTCTGGTCTGTTTTTTATCATCAGTACTTCAGGCACAGGAGGTAGTCACCACTACGGGTGGCTACGGAAGTTCTGCCAGTGCAAAAGTTACCTGGACAATCGGGGAACCGGTGACCGAAACGGTAGCAGGCACAAACAGCATCCTTACACAGGGATTCAACCAGGGAGATCTTATCATTACCATCATTAAAGATCCGGAATTATCTGGTTTAAGTATTAAAGCATATCCTAATCCTGCAACTGATATTTTGAAAATATCAGTAGGCGATTCAGAGCTTGACTACCTTGATTATATCCTCTTTGACATAAGAGGACAGATTATTCAAAAGAATAAGCTAAAAGGAGCACAATCAGAGATACCTATGGGTAACCTCGCTCCTTCTACATATTTTCTCAAGATTTATAAAAACAATACTGAAATAGCTATTTTTAAAATCATAAAAAATAAGTAATGAAACCTCCATGCTACCAACCATGGAAAAGAATTGTTTTTCTTATACATGGAGGTTCCATGTGACCATTAAAATTAAAATTATATACACATGAAAAAGATTCTACTCTCATTAACAATTTTAATCATTGGGGCATACGCAATAGCACAGGTTCCACAGAGATTTAAATACCAGACTGTTGTACGTGACAATGCAAATGAAATCCTTGATAACGAGAATGTATATTTCAGGATAAGTATTCTTCAATATTCTGAAGTCGGTACCCCTGTTTATATTGAAACTTTCGATCGCACCACAAATGATTTCGGTCTTGTGACATTCAATATCGGTGAAGGTGATGTTGTGGAAACAGGTGTTTTTGAAGATATTGACTGGGGAGACAACCCATACTACGTTAAAGTTGAAATTGACATAGATGGCCCTGGCGGCTCCTATACATATGAAGTGACAGGTACAAGTGAACTGCTAAGTGTTCCTTATGCATTGTATTCTCAAGCCACTGAGGATTTAGGTGACGAAATGGACTATATTGAGGAATTTTTATACAGTGGCGGATTGTTGAAAGACTATGACGGCAATGTATATAATACTGTAATAATCGGAGAGCAGGTATGGATGGCTGAGAACTTACGGGTAATACATTATGCCGATGGAACGCCCATACCTTTGGTAACCGATGCTACAGCAT
>CAZOZU010000478.1:0-2069 GCA_964584355.1 uncultured Rikenellaceae bacterium | reverse complement strand
GCTTTTTTGTCTTTAAAATTGAAGTCCTGAATCATTTTCATATTACATATTTTTTGATAGTTATTTCTATTTACAAACCTACTGAATTTTAAAGATAATCTTTGATGGTTTTTGTACTAATTTATAGTAATGAAAAAAATTTACATATTAAGATACATCGCTATGAAACCCCCCGATAAATCGGGGCAGGCTCTCCGGGGTTTTATTATGTCATTGTTATAGATTGTGTTAGTAATGATGGAATCCAGGTGGGATTCTTCATTACGTAATACTTGCCAGTTTAGTGAACCGCTTAGCGGTCCAATTAATGTAATCCACAAACCCCCCATAATACCCTGAACCGCAGAGCGGTTCCATTAATGATAATACATAAACACTCCTTAATACCCCGAACCGCGGAGCGGTTCCATAATTAATAACAAGGAAACATTTCATTAAAAAAGATTAACTAATTTTGGAAAAAGTGATGTTAATGAATTTCGCACAGATACCGGGGCATAAAGAAACAAAAGAAAAACTGATAAAATCGGTGCGTGAGGAGAGAGTGAGTCATGCACAGCTATTTACAGGGCCTGAAGGATGCGGTTCTCTTGCCCTGGCAATGGCTTATGCACGTTATGTAAGCTGTGAAAACCGAACACCGGAGGATTCATGTGGTATATGTAAATCGTGTGTGAAATATGAAAAGATGATACATCCCGATCTTCATTTTGTCTTCCCTGTAATAAAAGATAAAAAGAATACGGAACCTGTCAGTGATATCTTTATTGAACAATGGAGAGAATTTGTAAAAGAATCGCCGTATTTTACTCTTAACAACTGGCTTAATTCAATTGATGTTGAAAATGCCCAGGGACTTATATTTGCATCGGAGGCAGGTGAGATTATAAAGAAAATCAATCTTAAGACTTTTGAATCGGATTTTAAGATTATGATAATATGGCTGCCTGAAAAGATGCATCAGGCTACTGCCAACAAGCTATTAAAGTTACTTGAAGAACCACCCGAAAAAACACTTTTTCTTCTTGTTTCAGATGAGCCTGATAAACTACTACCTACAATATTATCGAGATGCCAGTTGATAAAGATACCCCGGTTCACAGATAATGAAATCAGGGAACTCCTTAAAACCAGACAAGTTACCGGTGAAGATAAAATTGACGGGATAACCAGAGTAGCTAACGGAAACATCATAAGAGCTGTTGAGCTCTATAAGAATGAGGATTCATCTCTTGGTAAACTTGCCAGTTTTAAAAGTCTGATGAGATTTGCATGGAAACGAGATATTATTTCCTTAATAAACTGGTCGGAGGAAATAGCTGCAACAGGAAGGGAGGCCCAAAAGAATTTTCTCTCCTTTTCCTTAAGACTGCTGAGGGAAAATCTTATGCTTACCCTTGATCAGAAAAAAAATGATCTGGTGTTTCTATCAGGAGAAGAGGCTTCTTTTTCAGGCAATTTCCATCCTTTTATAACCAGGAAAAATATTTATCTCCTGACTGATGAGTTTAATATGGCCTCCTCTCATGTTGAAGCCAATGGGAATGCAAAGATTATCTTTCTTGATCTTGCACTTAAAGTCACCCGATTGATCCGTTAAACAAGCGGTCTTATATTGAAATTGTGGCAATTATTCACTATTTTTGCGGTTTATTTTGAAGTGTTGATACTCTATGGCAGAGAATGAAGAATTACATGGGCAACAGGATGAAGAGATCCGGATGCCTGATGTTAAATATAAACCCGGTTGTAATAAACTTGATTCTATTAACTGGCTTAAAGATATTCCGGAGAATCGAGGAGAGAATGATATAGTTGAAATCAGGTTTAAGAACACCCGGAAAGGATTCTACCGAAATGTAAATAATCTCAGGTTCGAAATTGGGGATCTGGTTGCTGTCGAAGCTTCTCCCGGTCATGATATCGGAAGAATATCTATGACAGGCAGGCTTGTCCAGGAACAACTTAAGGGACTCAAAAACATACCTGCGCTTGATGATATGAAGAAAGTATATCGGAAAGCAAAAGATGTCGACATACAAAAATGGGAAGAAGCAACGCTGCTTGAG
>CAZOZU010000477.1:0-2071 GCA_964584355.1 uncultured Rikenellaceae bacterium | reverse complement strand
CCGGATAAAAATGAAAGTCAGGATTATTCTCTGTCTGCTGTTAATACCAACATTAATCTTTTCCTGTAAACAGAAATCTGCAGAAAACCTCGAAGAGATGGCTCGCCGGGCTTCTCATCCTGAGGCAGTACTGGTAAAGACCATAGAACTCGAACCTTCGACGTTTTATCATGAGCTTATCAGTAACGGTAAAGCCTATTCTTCCGAAAAAGCTGTTGTGCCCTTTAAGGTGAATGGTATTATTAAAGAGCTCCATATCAGGAACGGACAAAAGGTTAAAGCAGGTGACCTGCTTGCCGCTATAGAAGATTTTGAATATAAAAATCAGCTTCTTAAGGCCAGAGAGGATTTTGAAAAAGCGAAGATACTGTTTAAAGACGATCTCTTATCATATCATCTTACCGATGATACTACAAACCTTTCTTCTTCTGAAATCAAATTTTCACGTATCCGTAGCGGATTGAATAACGCAATTATTTCTCTTGACGCTGCAGAATATAATTACAATTATACCCGTATTTATGCTCCCATTACAGGTACAATAGCTAACCTGGAGGCCCGACAGTGGAATCCCTCTCAAAACTATAACAGCCTCTGTACTATTATTTTCGATGCTGTTATGGAGGTTGAATTTCCTGTTATTGAATCGGAATTCGGTTTCATAAGCAAGGGCATGCCGATCGGTATTATACCGTTTATCAACGACAGTATAATGATTACAGGTACAATCACCGAGATAAATCCCCAGGTGGATGAGACAGGCATGGTCAAAGTGAGGGCCGAATTCAGGAATAACGGCCGTCTTATCGATGGCATGAATGTAAGGGTTGTTATCCGTAAACCCGTACCTAACCGGCTGGTAGTGCCTAAAGAAGCTCTTGTGATCCGCCAGGGCAAGGATGTGATCTTCGTCAGACAGGATTCACTGGCAATTTGGAAATACGTCACTGTTGAATTCGAGAACAGTACTTCTGTCTCGGTTAAAGAGGGTCTCGAAGCTGGTGACCTTGTCATAGTAAGCGGTAATGTGAACCTTGCACACGAAACCATCGTGAGTGAGCAATGAAAAGTGAACCTCATTACAGTTCTTTTCTGTCCACATTCACGGTCAACATACTCTTTGTACTGCTGATCATTGTCGGTGTGGCAATGATACCTTTGCTTTCACTTCAGCTCAATCCTACACGCTATCTTCCTTCAATTACCATCTCCTGGTCGTGGCCGGAGACTCCGGTACGTGTTGTGGAACAGGAGGTTACAACAGTGCTTGAGGGAGTCCTTACCACGGTTACGGGTGTTAAAAAGATCTCTTCATCAACTGTTAATGAGGGTGGAAACATTACTGTTGAATTTGATAAGAATATTGACCTGAGAGCAAAACGTTTCGAGGTAGCTTCTCTTCTGCGGGAATCACGCAAAAGACTACCGGAAAGGGTTTCATATCCTGTAATAACCATGAATATGCCTTCGAACCAGTCGGGTTCCATAATTCTTAGCTTCCAGCTTAACGGCAATGCAAGCCCGTCATATATCTATGATCTGGCTGAAGAGGTTATTAAACCTGCTATTGCAGTTGTCGATGGTGTTTACAGTGTTAATATTTATGGTGCAACACCACAGGAGTGGGAGATCACCTACGATCAGAAGAAGCTTTCCTCCATGAGAATCAGCTCTTCTGCAATAAGCAGTTCGCTAAATGATTATCTCCTCGACCTCGAGCTTGGAGGCGCCATGGAAACAGGGCAGGAAGGGATGGCAAAAAGAACATATCTGACTCTTACGGGCAACAATTCAGGATCATTAAAATGGGATGATATCCCTGTTGCAAAGGTAACCGGCAGGATAATCCACCTTGCCTATGTGGCACAGGTGAGACTGAAAGATCAGCGTCCTCATAGTTATTATCGTATCAACGGTCTCAATACAATAAATATCAACATTAGTGCAGGCAGAAATGTGAACAACATAAAGGTTGCCGAAGGTGTTAAGAAAGTTATTGAAAGAATCAGGACAGAGCTGCCTCCGGGTTACAGCATCAGGACTTCACTCGACAGTACCATTTATCTGAAAG
>CAZOZU010000476.1:0-2074 GCA_964584355.1 uncultured Rikenellaceae bacterium | reverse complement strand
AACAGAGAAAACCTTACAATGGTTGGAGGAGAACTACGTTACTCGCACGATAATTTTCTTATCGAATCAGAATATATAAAGCGAAACTGGACTGATACCTTATCTGTGAGAGTGCATGATGACGGGTTATATATCCATTCATACTATAATTTCATTCGTGAAGAAAAAGTCATTTATATGATCACACCGGTTGCCAGATACGATTTTATGGGTGGTTCAATATTTGGGAACAATATTGATGCAAGCCGTATTACTCTTGGTGTCACCATTGGCTTTGAGCCGAAACAGTTTTATGCAGAGATAAGATTCAATTATGAAAACTACTTTAAAAGCAGTCTCCCGATACATACAGATAAAATTACTATGGAATTTATTGCACGATTTTAATAGAAAATGGAAAAGAAACTACATCTTACTTTTATCAAGAAACAGGCTGTAAATAAAATAACAGCACTTTTTGTAATCTTTCTATTCTTAGTATATCATCTTCAGGCACAGTCTGAAGCTGTTTCCTTTGAAATATCAATGGAAAATCCAAACAGCCATTATTATCATGTCAATATGACTTATTCCGGGACCTCCTCCCCTTTTGTCAATTTTAAAATACCCTCCTGGACGCCTGGTTATTACATAATACTGGATTATGCAAAGAATATTACGCGCTTTCAAGCTGCCGGCGATGAAGGGAATCAATTGAAATGGAGCAAGATAACCAAGAACACATGGCAGGTTGAGACTAATGGCTCCAAAACCATCGAAATAGACTATGATGTTTATTCATTCAGAGTTTCAGTAGGAGAACCTTTTCTTGACGACGGACGTGCCTTTATTGCTCCTGCAGGAGTATTCATGTATATAGAAGATAAACTAAACCTGCCTGTTACTGTAACGATCAATCCTTTTACGGATTTCACGACTATCTCAACCGGACTTGATTCTGTAGAAGGCAAATTTAATACATACTTTGCTTCGGATTTTGACATATTGTATGATTGCCCTCTGCTTATAGGAAATCAGGAAATCCTGACATTTGAGGTTGAAGGTATTAAACATACGATAGCAATTGAAAATCCAGGTGCTTTCGACAGGAAAAAGGTAATAGATGATCACAGGAAAATGGTTATATCTGCGGTTTCCATTATAGGTGAAATACCCTATAAACACTATACATTCCTCATTATGAACAGGGGTATGGGAGGTCTTGAACACCTCAATTCAATGGCTGTCTATACCAATACCTCGACATTTGGACAAAGTATGGGATATGAGAGATGGTTGAGCTTTGTGGCACATGAATTTTTCCATCTTTATAATGTTAAAAGAATCAGGCCTATAGAGCTCGGACCATTCGATTATGATAAGGAGAATTATACTAAAATGCTATGGGTTTCTGAAGGATTCACGGTTTATTACGAATTTCTGGTATTGAACAGGGCCGGATTAATGGACAGGAATAGTGCCCTCAGGGAACTGGGAGCTGTAATCAGAAATTACGAAAGCATTCCTGGCCATCTGTTCCAGTCTGTCGAAGAATCGAGTTTCGATACCTGGATCCAGTTTTTCAACAGGTCGGAAAATACTTCAAACACAACAATCTCATACTATGATAAAGGATGTGCCATGGGAATGTTACTCGATCTTAAGATCAGGTATGAATCGGATAACCGGAAATCACTTGATGATGTAATGAGAACTCTTTATAGTGTTTATTACAAGGAAAAGAAAAGAGGATTTACCAATGAAGAGTTCCATAATGTCTGTGAAGAAATTGCGGGTTGTTCACTATCAGAGATTTTTGACGTTTATGTTTCAACAACTGAACAGGTCGATTACAACAAGTATCTCAATTATGCAGGTCTTGAAATTGATATGGAACCCATTAAGACTTCCGGTGTATGGTTTGGCATTAACACCCGGGAAGATGATGGCAGTCTGGTTATAACCACTATAGAATGGGATTCACCGGCTTATAAAGCTGGTCTGAGTGCAAAGGATATAATACTTGAGATTAATGGCGTTGCTGCTTCATCTGAAATATTGAATAATATCAGGAGCAGTGGCCAAACAGGAGATA
>CAZOZU010000475.1:0-2086 GCA_964584355.1 uncultured Rikenellaceae bacterium | reverse complement strand
ATGAAGGAGTAAGGATATATGTCGATGACGGTGAAAAGGGAGTAAAGGGAGGATTTTCTATTGGAGGTATTGGTGCAGTTCCCGGAACAATTACTCCATTTACAGCTCTTAACCCTGATAATTATTTTATCGGGCATAACAGCGGAGAAAACACGGATGTCAACGCGGGTGGCACATATAATTCTTTCTTTGGGTACCAGAGCGGGATGAATCCATTAGCAATGTAATTATTGGAACCTTCAGCTATCCTGAAGGGGATATTCTGGATGGGGATAAGAATGTCTTCATAGGGAATGAAGCCGGAAAGTTGAATATAGGTGATGGTTCGGTTATTATCGGTGATAATGCAGGGCGCGAAAGTGAAGGAGGAGGGAATATCTATATAGGTTTACAATCCGGCATTAGTAGTATAGGAGCAACCAATGTGGTTATTGGATATTTGGCAGGAAGTTATGGTGAGCTTGGCGATGGCAATGTTATCCTGGGTACTACAGCAGGTTTGAATGTGACAGGTGATGGTAATGTATTTATCGGGAATGAAGCAGGCAAACAATCATCGGTTATATCAGTAAATAATAAGCTGTATATAGATAATTCCGATACAAGTACTCCTCTGATCTACGGAGATTTTAGTTCCGATGCACTTACTTTAAATGCAGATGTAACTATCAATGGTTCATTAAGCGGATCAAATAGCCTGGATATTGAGGGAAATGAGGTTAAGATATGGGATGGGGAAGCCACTGTGGATTTTGCAACGGATGCAGGAGATCTGTATGTTGAAGACGATATTGAACTGGACGGTTGGCTCGGCATAGGTACGGGATCAACGGCACCCACCAATGCACTTCACGTAATGCGTTCCATTAACAATAATGAGTACTATTCAAGTTTTCATGTGGCGCTTATTGAGAATGCCAGTACCGGGACGGGTGCAGATGTACTGGCTCTGAAAGTAAACAACACTGCAAATCCGGGGGCATCACAGAATTTCATTACGTTTTTTAAAGGAGGTACGGGGGATACCAGGATCGGCAGAATTGAAGGTAATGGTAGTGGAGGGATAAATTTCGTGTCCGGTGCCGGAGATTATGCTGAATACCTTCCCATAAAGGCATCAGATAATGCATTCCAAAAGGGAGAAATCGTTGGTATACGGGAAGGGGAAATTACACGGAATACTAATGGTGCCGAATTTGTAATGGGGATATCATCGACTCCTATTGTTACGGGGAATGATCCGGGAGAAGATAATCATGAGGGATATGATAAAGTTGGATTTATCGGGATAGTGCCGGTAAAGGTAAAAGGAACGGTTAAAGCTGGTCAGTACATAGTAACTTCCGGTAATAATGACGGTACCGGCATAGCTGTATCACTCGATGAATTATCCCCTGGCCAGTACGACCAGATAGTCGGCGTTGCCTGGGAGTCTTCTGATATGATAAGGACCAAACTTATTAAAACAGCTGTTGGACTGAGTTCCTGGATTGCCCCGGTGAAACGTCAGCAGGAAAAGATCGAGGAACTGGAACATAAGCTTGAACGAATAGACGAACTTGAGAAAGAACTTAATAAACTGAAAAACCAGATGAATCAGGTGCTACACTCCAGTTGAATGGGAGCCTGAGGGTTGGATACAACGGAAGTTCAGTTAGCAGAATAGTCAAGGCAGGAAGCACGAGAGGGGCATTCCATCACTCGTAATATAACTTTAACAATAAAATAACACCATCTCGTCAAAAAAACTTGATTCGTCTTCTTTTTTATCGTATTTTACTCCTCTGATTATTTTATAGAACTAAACCTGTTCAATTATAGTTATTTGTGGCATTATTATCAGAATTTACAACATTTCTGCTGGGACAATTAATGATTTCAAATGTTTTTCATTCAAAATAATCCTGAAACCTTATGAAACTATGATAAATTCCATAAATAAGATCAGAATATATTATATCAGTTTAACCATTAAAATCAGAAACTTATGAAACAAATCTTCAAAATTGGAATCCTTATCTTTCTCGGATTCATTGTTTTTACTTCTTCATGTAAAAAAGATGTATTTACTGAAGAGGATGCTTAT
>CAZOZU010000474.1:0-2092 GCA_964584355.1 uncultured Rikenellaceae bacterium | reverse complement strand
TCAATAAATTCAGTTATTACATAACGAATTCTATCTGTAATTCATCCTTTTCAGTTTTTATTACAAGATATTTTGTTTGATACACAAATAAAGAAATCGATTATAGTTTATGTGGCATAGAAGTAGATACCTACAACAGATTACGACATTTCTGTCACTTCTGCCACTCTTATTACAATATTGCCATAAATGTCATATATTTGTGAGTAAATACAATAATCTAAAGCAATTTTGCGATGAAACTGAAATTTATCCTCCTGCTTATCCCGGCACTGTTTGCTATCCAAAAAGAAAAAGCCCAAAAATAAAACAATAAATTAATTGACTACAGGAATGTTAAGTAAATAAATTAAAATCATGTTGCTGGAGCCATGGTCCTTCTCGACAATAAAAATACAGGTAAAGAAACCAATGCCGATGGTTATTATAAAATAAAAGTAAAGCCTGATAATAAAATCCTGTCAGTATTTACTTTAAATGGAGCTTCGACAGCAATACCTATTGAAGGCCATAACTCGATCAGTTTCATTCTTGATGAACCATCTGTTAATAATGAAATACAGAATAAGAAAGAACCCGATGAAGTATTGGATATAGGCTACAGTGTTGTGAAAAAGGATCATTTTACTCAGTCGGCAGATAAAGTAAATGTTACAAAAACAGATTATTCATCATACACTAATATATATGATCTGCTTCGTAGTAAGTTGCCAAGCGTAGATGTAATAGGAGAGAAAGTTTATGTAAGGGGAACATCGACACTCATTGGAGGTACTGATCCATTGTTTGTTGTTGATGGTGTTATTATGGAATCGATTAGTTTTATTCAACCCAATATTGTTAAATCAGTCGATGTTCTGAAAGGTAGTGCTGCATCCATGTATGGAGTAAGAGGTTCAAACGGAGTAATTATTATTAAAACAATCAAATAAGGGAATAAATATGATTTAACCGTATACCGGCACTCATTCGTGATATCCGTAAAAGGACTAAACTTCCCTCTATGATATAACTCAATAGTCTAATCATTTATTTAGAGTTATGTGTTCAGCTTTCAGACAATCTTTGGAAAATTGACTGGGATTTATTCCGAATTCATTATAAAAACACTTACTGAAATATTTAGCATCTGAAAAACCTGACCTCCAGGAAATCTCATTTATATTCCAGGTATTATTTGATAGTATCAGTTTTGCTGCATAGTTTAATTTAGCTTTTTTAATAAAATCAACCGGGCGAAGTTTTGTCACTTCAATAATTTTACGGTATAGAGAAGATCGTGACATATTCATATTCTTAGACAAATTCTCTAGCGTATAATTGTCATTCTCAAGATTTTCATAAATGTGATTAAGACAGTCTTTAATAAAATCCCCTTCAACCGTATCTTTTGTTTGGAGCAGTTCTCTGAAATAAGGTGAAGGGCAAAAGAATTGCTGCATTTTTTCCCGGCTTTCTATCAGGCTTTTGATATTTGAAAGTAAAAGGTATTCATTAAACGGTTTGGTTATATATGCATCAGCTCCTATATCAAAACCTTTTATCATATTTTCTTCAGAATCTATTGCAGTTAACAGGATAACCGGTATATGACATGTTAGTGGATTTTCTTTGATTCCGATGCACATCTTCATTCCATCCATCACCGGCATTAAGATATCGCTTAATATAAGATCCGGAAGCCTTTTGATGGCAACATCAAGCCCTTCTTTCCCATTATTTGCCAAAATGACATTATAGAATTTGCTGAGAATATCTGTTATCACCATTAACAGATCCGAATTATCCTCTACAACAAGTACTGTTTTGTTTTTATCAGTCTTTCGGGAAAAATCAAAACTAAGACCCGGTATTTGATTATTATCAGTATTAGAATCGGGTTTTTTATGAAACTGCGGTATTGTGATAGTAAAACTTGATCCACTATTTTCGATACTTTCCACTGTAATCTTACCTCCATGTAATTGAATTAATTCTTTACTCAATGCCAGACCAATTCCAATATTTTCATTTTCGGAGCTATTATTTTTATGGTTAATTTTATAAAATCGATTAAATATAAAAGGTAATTCATTTTTTGGAATACCTATTC
>CAZOZU010000473.1:0-2110 GCA_964584355.1 uncultured Rikenellaceae bacterium | reverse complement strand
CCCGGGCCCAGACCTCCTTTCCGTTCTCTCCTGCCCTGAATTGCAGGAAATAACAGCTGACATAAATAATATCAGTAGAGTAAGGTTTATTTTCATTTTTTATTTTGCAGATACTCCTCGTAAAATTCTTTCTGGACTTTGAGAAAGTAATTGATGGTATTTTCAAGTGTATCATGGTAATCTCCTCCGGAAGCATTCAGATGTCCTCCTCCCGAGAAATATTTTGAAGCAAATATATTTGTAGGGAAATCCCCCTTTGAGCGGAATGACAGCTTTATGAATCCCTCTTTCTCAATAAACAGTGCCGTAAGGATTATCCCTTTTATTGAGAGGGGCAGGTTTACAAAACCTTCTGAATCGCCTTTTATATAATTATATGAGGCCATGTCGGCCTTTGTAAGATAGATATAGGCGGTCTGCAGTTCCGGGATCACCGTCAATCTCTTATTCAGGGCAAATCCCTCCAGTCTCATCCTGTTAGCTGAGAAATTATTATAAATAAGATCCAGTATCTCTTCTTTGTTAATACCCATATCGATCATGTCGGCAACCATCCTTAGTGTTTCTCCTGTATAGGTGCCGTGTTCAAAATTACCCGTGTCGGTAATGATTCCAACATATAGTGCTTCGGCATAGGAAACATTTTTGAACTGTTCCCCGTTTATCTCTGTAACCATACTGTGAATAAGCTCTGATGTGGAACACTTTGAAGAATCTGAAATAAGCAGGTCAGCAAAATCGTGTGGATTGAGATGATGATCAATGATCACCTTTCTGGCCTTTGATTTCATTACGTATTTCTCTGCTTCACCAAGTCTGTCAGGCTGGTTGAAATCAAGCATCACTATCAGATCTGCTTTTTCAATAAGCTTTTTACATTTTTCCCTCCGTCTTATGAAAATCTCTATTTTATCTGTTCCATTCATCCATTTAAGAAACTCCTGCAGATTATTTGGAGCCATCATTGCTGCAATAATATCTTTTGATTTAAGATAATGATATAGAGCTAGTTGAGAGCCAATCGCATCACCATCAGGATTGACATGAGATATCAGGAGGATATTTTCATTTGTGGAAAAAAGTTTTGATAATTCCTTTGTATATTTGGATAAATCTGCCACTTTTACATCTGTTTTTTAAGGGTGGTAAAGATAATCAATATTCCTGAAGTGAGACTCCTGACATTTATTTAGAAAATAACGATATATGAGCGGTAATATTACACTTTCCATAATAAAACCAAATGCAGTACGAACCGGAAAAACCGGCCCTATACTTGCAATGATCAATGAAGCAGGATTTGAGATTAACGCAATGAAAATGGTAAAAATGACTCAGGAGCAGGCTGAATTGTTTTACGAGGTTCACCGGGGCAAACCGTTTTATGAAAGTCTTGTAGAATTTATGATCTCAGGACCGGTATTTGTAATGATATTGAAGCATGACAATGCCGTTGAAAAATTCCGGAAGCTGATAGGTGCGACAGATCCTGCAAAGGCTGAGCCAGGTACAATAAGGAAACTGTATGCTATCTCTGTTCAGATGAATGCCGTCCACGGTTCCGACAGTGATAAAAATGCCCTCAGGGAATCTGACTTCTTCTTTTCGACTATTGAAAGATTTCTGTAAGATTAATGATTCCTGGGTTATTTCAATACTATATCCTTTATCACCTCACTCCCTGCTGCTTCATTCAGCCTCTCCTTTAAACCCTGCCTTAGCATCAGTAGTTCATTTCTCACAACCGAGGAATTAAGATGTATATAAAGTATCTGATCTTTAATATATAGTCTTGTGGTGCGTGATGCAATCGCCTTGCCTACAATCTCTTCCCATGAATCAATAAGATGTACTTCGTTCAGTTTACCCTCGAGATTCATCTCTTTGATATAATCCTTCATAGCCTCAGCCAGCGATATGGTTTTGCTGCGTCTCATTATCCCGGTTTTCCGTTTTCAATTATCTCTTCAACTGCATTGTTATTAATTCTGAACAACTTATAATCTATTTTGTGCGAGGTGAGTATCTCATACAACCTGTCCTGGTGTGTGTCGGTGATAAATATCTGTCCAAAATTATGATTCCCTACAAGCTTTATTATCTGCTCAAC
>CAZOZU010000472.1:0-2114 GCA_964584355.1 uncultured Rikenellaceae bacterium | reverse complement strand
CGCTGGGTACTGTTGTGAGTCTTTTCTTTATTCCTCTGGCTTACTGGTATATTTACAGAAAGAACGAACGAGAATAGTGAAACCCCTCCAGGGTTATAAGCAAAGGGAGAAATCATCTTTTCGAGTATTAATGGAACCGCTCTGAGGTTTCAATGTATTTATATAATCAAAAAAAATTACTTCTTCGGAGTTACAACGATAAGAACAGGATTGTCTGCTTCATCTAGAGAATCAGCCAGTTCCTTTAAGCCTTCTTTTTTCCCGGGATCCTTCACAATTGAATTCTCGAATTCTTCACTCGTAACATGATCTTTCAGAGTCAATGCATCTACCCATGAGTATAAAACATCGTCGACACAGAATTTAGGTTCAAAATCTACTCCTCCGATTATATCATCATTGATATATACAGGCTGATCTCCATCCATGGAGATGAATATATTCTTTTTTTCATACGTACTTTTATCCATAGCTATTAAATATCGAGTCTTATCATTGCGGTAGCCATAGAACAAATAACGTGAAGTCTCCAATATGGAACCAACATATGGAAATTCTGTAAATGTATCCATAGTGAAATTGGCAAAAGTCTCAGGTGTAGCTTTCTTTCCGTGCGAGTCAAACAGGATATAGGGTATTATGTTATTTGTCTGATCAAGTGTAAAAACTGTATCGGACATAAGATATTTAAAGCGCAATGCTTTATCAGACCGAAATGAGATATTCTCCCATTTTGCCATAAAAGTAATGTTGGTATTTTTTATATAACTGTAATGATTTGATATGGTCTTTACTGTATCACCATCAAGATTCAGAATAACATTCCGGAAAGGTTCGTCACCCTTTGTGGAACCGAAGGAACAAAGGATATGTTCCTGATCAGGGCTTAAATCAATATTTAACGGCTGTTCATTGAAGTTCAAAGCTTTTAAATACACAAAACCATCATCCGTCTCGTTATAGATCAGTGCCTTGCCTGTGACAAGTATAATCAGGATTTTATTCTCCGGGCTTAAACTTTTCCTGCCACAGGAAGAAATGATGATTGCCGTTATAATTAATAATAGTAAATGTTTCATGGTTATTAAGATTATATAATATATACAAATGTACGACTAAATGGTTAGATGATCAACTAAATAAATAGGCAATATTATTATATTATAACTATTTATCGTTTTTAAGAGTTTTAGTAAAAATCCTATGGAATAAAATTAAAGGTAGATCTTTCTTACCGTGGAGAGCACAGAGGTACACAGATTTATTACTCTATGTAAATTCCGTGTTTTTCCCCAGAGAGGTCGGGACAGGCTGTGTCCGCTGTAGTTAATTCCCTTAATTGACCTCTTTTTTCAAATATTCGAGTCGCTTTTTAATAGCGTCGAGGTAATCGGATGAATATGTCATTCTTGCATCTAGTAAACTGTCTAGAAACTTTTGATAGTAGATGATCGAGTTTTCTATATCGTCAAGTTCATCATCATAGATATTGGCGATTTTCATATAGTTATTCGGATCAGGATACCTTTTCTGTGCATCTATATAACATGAAAGCGCATTCCGGTAATCTTTGTTATTGTAATAAGTGTCGCCATTTAATCCATATGTCAGGCCCAATTGTTTTTCAACCGGAGTCAGGATTTTGATAGCTCTGTTATAATAATAGTTACTCATTTTAAGATTCCTGATTCTGAAATAACATTGTCCCAGGAAATTGCATGTTTCATAATCACTCGAATCAGCTTTGTATGCGAGTCGAAGATATGTAATAGCTTCTCTTGGCTGAAGGTTATAGGAATAACCTATACCTGCTCTTTTAAGGTATAGTTTTGAAGAATCACCGGATGCTAAAACGGTCAGGTAGTCATCAAGTGCCCGTTTTGTATAACTCTTTAAATAATAAAGCTGTGCACGCCGGACATAAAGATCCATATCATCCGGATCAATTTCGATTCCCCTGCTCAGGATTTGAATTGCCGTATCACGATCCCCGGTTGATGCATAAATGACAGACAGATTTTTAATTGCAGTTACATTCTTATTATTTATAGCCAGGGAGGTATTATACAGGTCGCCGGCAATCTGATAATTTCCTTTTTTCAGATATGCAAAAG
>CAZOZU010000471.1:0-2125 GCA_964584355.1 uncultured Rikenellaceae bacterium | reverse complement strand
GGAGTGATCTCCTGTGAAATGAATAATACTTTCCTGCTTTCCATTTACCTGCCTCGATAACCCTTTAGTATTAAGGTGCAAAGATAGTAATAAAAATTGAGAATATTTGCAAACACCCTGTATTGAAAACGACTGATTAATCACTGTAATATATTATGTGAATACATTTTAAAAGAGATTCAGGAATATTTTTTTGTTGCCGGTTACTGGTGTCTGGTTGCCCGGCATCAGAGGATGATTGTAATTGATTTACAGAGGAATACACTATTTAAATGTTCCCTGAACTGTAATATTACTTTACTTTAATTAAATTAAACCAGTAACAAGCAACCAGTAACCGGCAACTATGATTAGTTTTGTATGTTAAATTTTCTTAAATGAAGATAATTAACACCATTAAAGAGCTCAGGCAACAATTAAAAGAGTTGCAGCATGATGTTTTAGGTTTTGTGCCGACAATGGGAGCTCTCCATAAGGGACATCTGTCACTTGTAAAAAATGCAATAAGTATATGCCCCCTGGTTGTAGTAAGCATTTATGTGAATCCCACACAATTTAATGATCCCGAGGATCTTAAAAAATATCCACGACCATTAAAAAAAGACCTCACTATACTCAGGAGATATCTCAGGGAAAATGATATCGTCTTTACTCCTGATGATAATGAAATGTATCCGGATGAAGATTTAAAAGTATTCAATTTTGGTAATCTCGATAATGTAATGGAATCCCTGCACAGACCCGGACATTTTTACGGAGTAGCGCAAATAGTAAGCAGACTTTTTGAAATAATCCTTCCGGATGTTGCTTTTTTTGGTCTTAAAGACTTCCAGCAGATAGCCGTCATAAAAAAGTTAATCAGACAAAACAATTATAATGTTAAAATTGTCTCATGTCCGATAGTACGTGAATCTGATGGACTTGCCTTGAGCAGCAGGAACATGCTAATTGAACCACAGAAAAGAAAGGATGCCCCTGTAATTTTTAAAACTATTTCAGAAACATCCAAATTGATTAAAGAATGTGATATTCCTGGAATAAAAACATACATAAAAGATACTATTGAAAAGAAGCCTGGTTTTCATGTCGAATATTTTGAGATCGTAGACGACAAGAAACTCATTCCAGTAAACTCAAAAAAAGAGATGAAAAAAGGTAAAAATTATTATGGTTGTATTGCTGTGATGGCAGGGAAAATACGTCTTATTGATAATATTGAATTTCCATTGGTCTGAATTAAAAAGGTTAATTAACTTTGCAGTAATAAACTGATATCTCCTTATATTATGCTACTTGAAGTATTGAAATCGAAGATCCACAGGGTATCTGTTACCGGGGCAAATCTTAATTATATTGGCAGTATCACCATTGATGAAGATTTGATGGATGCATCAAACATTATAGAAAATGAAAAAGTCCAGGTACTGAACCTTAACAATGGCGAGCGTTTTGAAACGTATGTAATAAAAGGGGAGAGAGGATCCGGTGAGATATGTCTTAACGGAGCTGCTGCAAGAAAAGTACTTATAGGTGACATACTCCTGATAATGGCTTTTGCATTTATTGATGCTGATGAAGCAAAAAAGTTCCATCCTACAATTATTTTCCCTGACACCAAAACAAATAAACTGATCTTAACTTGAGAAAAAGCATAATACAAACCCTTAAGTTCCTTGCTTTTCTTATCGTTGGGATTATTCTCCTGTGGCTGGCTTTCCGGAACATAGATTTTAAAAATCTTGCCAGAAACCTGAAAGAAGCAAACTATTTCTGGCTCGTCTTATCGGTATTTTTCGGTTTAATAGCTTTTTTAAGTCGTGCCCGCCGCTGGCAATTACTAATTCATCCTCTTGATTATCGCCCAACATTCTGGCATACGTTTCATGCCTTGATGATCGGATATCTGGCTAATCTTGCCTTGCCGAGAATAGGAGAAATAACACGTTGCGTGGCACTGGGAAAAAAAGAAAAGTTAGCGGTTGACAGACTATTAGGCACTGTGATCATTGAACGTACAATTGATTTCTTTTCAATTCTGTTACTCCTGGTAATCATTTTATTTACAAGCGGAACGATTATTAATGAGTTTCTGAACGAAAGCATCTTCATCCCTTTCAAAGAAAAA
>CAZOZU010000470.1:0-2132 GCA_964584355.1 uncultured Rikenellaceae bacterium | reverse complement strand
TTACTTCAACTAATCTCCAGGATTTATTTTTGCTCAGAGGCCTGGTCTCTGATATTTTTACAGTGTCTCCGATCTTGCATGTGTTCTCCTCATCGTGCACCATAAATCTTTTTGTCCTGTTAATGAACTTGCCATATATGGGGTGTTTTACCTTTCTCTTAACGGCGACAACGATTGATTTGTCCATGCTGTCACTTACAACAATCCCTGTACGTTCTTTTCTCAATTTCCTTTCCATCACAATTTTCTGCCTATTTAGATTTTTGTTCTGTTTCTCTTTTCCGTAATTCTGTAAGTAAGCGTGCAATATTAATTTTTGTCTGCTTAAGCTTTTGCGGATTGTCAAGCGGACTGATAGCGTGGTTCAGTTTCATCCGGATGAGCATAGTCTGTTCTGTATCGATGCGTTCGATAAGGTCAGCTGTGCTTAATTCCCTTATTTCTGAAGTTTTCATCTCTTATATATTTACTACTCTGTGTAATCGCGTCTTACTATAAACTTTGTTGTTATGGGCAGTTTCTGTGCTCCCAGACGAAGTGCTTCCTTTGCAACATTATATGGGACACCTTCAGCCTCCATCAATATCCTTCCCGGTGTTACGGGTACAACAAATCCCTCAGGGGCACCTTTTCCTTTACCCATACGTACCTCGGCCGGTTTCTTTGTTATGGGCTTAGCAGGAAAAATCCTTATCCATAGTTGTCCCTCACGTTTCATATGACGTGTTACTGCCTGACGAGCTGCTTCAATCTGTCTTCCGGTGATCCAGCTTTGTTCCAAAGCCTTAATTCCAAATGAGCCGTATGCCAGTTGATTGCCTCTATGGGAATTGCCCTTCATTTTACCCTTCTGAGCTCTTCTGTATTTGGACCTTTTTGGTTGTAACATTTCCTTATGTTGTTATATTATTTGTCTCTGATTCTTTACTTCTTTGCTTTTCTCTTGAGTCCTTTACTTTTAGCGTTTCTGACCCCTATATTGGGACTCAGGTCTCTTTTCCCGTAAACCTCACCATTGCAAATCCATACTTTTATACCTATCAGACCAACCTTGGTACGTGCCTCTCCCAAAGCATAATCGATATCGGCACGGAAAGTATGAAGTGGAATCCTGCCTTCTTTATATGTCTCAGTTCTTGCCATTTCAGCACCACCCAGACGGCCTGAAACCACAACCTTTATTCCTTCGGCACCCATACGCATCGTGGAAGCTATTGCCATTTTTATTGCCCTTCGATACGATATCTTACCTTCAACCTGCCTGGCTATATTATTTGCAACAATATTTGCATCAAGTTCGGGGCGCTTTACTTCGAAAATATTAATCTGAACCTCTTTTTTTGTTATTTTCTTCAGTTCTTCTTTCAGCTTGTCGACCTCCTGCCCTCCTTTTCCGATGATGATTCCCGGACGAGCGGTATTGATTGTAACTGTAATGAGCTTGAGAGTTCTCTCAATTACAATTTTTGAGATACTTGCTTTTGCAAGTCTGGCATACAGGTATTCCCTGATTTTGGTATCTTCAACCAGCTTGCCGGAAAAGTCTTTACCTCCGTACCAGTTTGAATCCCAGCCTTTTATTATGCCTAATCTGTTACCAATTGGATTTGCTTTTTGTCCCATATTTTATTCTGATGTATTTTCAATTTCTTTATTCAAAGTGTCAAGCACGAGTGTTACGTGGTTTGATCTTTTTCTTATTCTGTATGCTCTGCCCTGAGGTGCTGTTTGAAGTCTTTTCAGTACTCTTCCACTATCGACTTGAAGTGATTTTATATAAAGATTGCTTTCTTCAATCCTGACACCTTCATTTTTTGCTTGCCAGTTGGCGATAGCAGAAAGAAGCAGTTTTTCAAGCCAGTGGGATGCTTCCTGCGGACTGTATTTAAGGATATCAAGAGCTCTGTTAACCTCCTGTCCGTTTATCAGTTGTGTGACAAGCCTCATTTTACGCGGCGAGGTTGGACAGTGTTTTAAAACGGCCTGGTATCTTGTTTTGGCTGCTTCTTTTCTTTTCTCAGCTGAATTTCTTTTTCTCGCACCCATTGTTTCTTCTTTTTTCAATGTTCACATTACAGATTACTTATTACCGGAGTGCCCCCTGAATGTTCTTGTAGGTGCAAATTCGCCCA
>CAZOZU010000469.1:0-2134 GCA_964584355.1 uncultured Rikenellaceae bacterium | reverse complement strand
TCCACAGTAATAACATCCCTGTTGCCTGTGGCTGTCACAAAGATATTTGCCTCATTAATAGCATCTTCAACCGTTTTCACTTCAAAGCCTTCCATGGCTGCCTGGAGTGCACATATAGGATCGATTTCGGTCACAATCACTCGTGCACCATAGGATCGCATCGATTTTGCTGATCCCTTTCCCACATCACCATATCCACATACCACAACTACTTTCCCGGCAATCATCACATCAGTTGCTCTCTTAAGACCATCGGCGAGTGATTCACGACATCCGTAAAGGTTGTCAAATTTTGATTTTGTTACTGAATCATTAACATTAATTGCTGGGACAAGCAGTTCATTTCTTTCAAGCATCTGGTACAACCTGTTAACACCTGTGGTTGTTTCCTCTGATATCCCTTTCATTTCACTAACTGCATTATGCCATTTCCCGGGTTCATTTTTTTGTATCTCTTTCAGGGTTGAGAGTATTATAGCCTCTTCTCTGTTAGCGGGGTTTCTGTCAAGAATAGCAGGATCTTTCTCTCCTTTATAGCCAAGATGTAACAACAATGATGCATCACCACCATCATCAACAATCAGGTTTGGTCCCTTATCACCCGGGAATGAGAGTGCCTGAGCTGTACACCACCAATATTCTTCAAGAGTTTCTCCTTTCCAGGCAAATACCGGAATGCCTCTATCAGCCATTGCCGCAGCTGCATGGTCCTGGGTTGAGAAAATATTACAGCCAGCCCATCTTATGTCAGCACCAAGCTCCACCAGGGACTCCATCAGAACTGCTGTCTGAATTGTCATATGCAAAGACCCGGTAATGCGCGCTCCTTTTAACGGCTTTTCCGAAGAGTATTTCTTTCTGATAGCTAAAAGTCCCGGCATTTCTTTTTCAGCTATCTCTATCCCCGTTCTGCCAGATCCGGCAAGGGAAATATCTTTAACTTTATATTGCATTTTCTTTTCTGTGATAATTTCCATTTTTATAATATTTTTGAGAGTGCAAAGGTAATAAAAATCTAATTTTGATTATTTAAGTAACTGTAAGGCTCTTGCTTTATCTTTTTCCATTTGCTTTACAAGTTCGTCAGTATTGTCAAATTTTATTTCATCCCTTAATCTATACCTGAAAATTATTTCAATCTCTTTTCCATAGATATCAGAGTTGAAATTGAAAATATTGACTTCTATATATTTTGTTCCGGTAGTTATATTTACCGTGGGATTCTTCCCAATACTGAGCATTCCCGGGAATTTTTCATTATCAATCTGAATATCAACTGCATAGGCGCCATCGCATGGAATAAGTTTATTCTTATCACAGGGGGCTATATTTGCTGTCGGGAACCCTATTTCTCTTCCTATTCTCCTGCCTTTAACCACCTTCCCCTTTAATGAATAATTGTAGCCAAGCCATTGGTTCGCTTCTTTCAACCTGCCTTTTAATAATGCATCACGTATCAGTGATGAACTTATTATCACATGATCTGTTTTGAAGACGTCTACTTTTTCGACCTTAAACTTTAAAGATAAGGCACATTTTATTACAGTATCGTAGTTACCCTCTCCTTCATGACCAAGATGATGATCATGCCCTACTATAAGATATCTTGTCCCAAGCTTATCAATAAGTATTCTTTGAATAAAATCACATGCATTAATCTCGCTGAACTGTTTGGTGAACCTTATAATAATCAGGTGATCGACACCTGCTTTTTCCATCAGTCTCTTTTTCTCATCGAGGGTGGAGATGAAAAAAAATCCTTTAGTTCCTTTTTCCAATACCAGCCGGGGGTGAGGATCAAAAGTAATTACTACTGATTCTCCTTTGACCTCCCGGGCATGTGATACTAAATGATCAAGCAGTGCCCTGTGCCCAGAATGAACTCCATCAAATATCCCAATTGTTACAACAGGATTCGTGAAAGCAAGATTCTCATATCCCTTATGAATGATCATATCATGAAATTAGTCATGCAAAATTAGCAAAGCGCAGGGATATGACATAGAATAATGATTTTGTTTTTGTATTTTTATACTGATGAGCAGTACCAGTTTTTATAATGATGATAGTTGGCTGAAACCATTTACCGGTATTATAGATGCTCGTATCAGCCAATGCCTTCAGAAAGAGAAAC
>CAZOZU010000468.1:0-2141 GCA_964584355.1 uncultured Rikenellaceae bacterium | reverse complement strand
TTGGGCCGACAACAGCCGGAAGAATGGATGCTTATGTTGAACAGTTCCAGAGTCTTGGCGGTTCAATGATAATGCTTGCAAAGGGAAACAGGAACAGGTCAGTTATTGAAGCATGTAAGAAATACGGGGGTTTCTACCTTGGTTCAGTCGGCGGACCCGCTGCAATCCTGGCAGCTGAGAATATCAAATCGGTGGAACTTGTTGATTTTGAAGATCTTGGCATGGAGGCTGTAAGGAAGATCAGGGTTGAAAACATGGCTGCATTCATCCTTACCGATGATAAAGGCAATGACTTTTTTGATGAGTTTAATAAATAATTGATCACACGTACCCATCCCCCAACCCCCTTCCCTGCTTTTGCAAGGAAGAGGGCTTAATATATTGTATATGAATAAAGGGGGTGAGTACATGTATTCGGAGCTTATAACGCCTCTATAATAAATATATCATGCCTGTCAAGGTCACGCCAGTACTTTAGGGCTTCTTTCCTGACGAGCTCCCAGTAAATATTACTATCGAGCCCATAAATAAAATTGTATTCCTTTAGTACGGAACTTATCTCTTGTGATAGTTCAGGTTTGAGTGTCAGGCGTAGCTTATGATTCAGGTAGGTTATATCAACAGCAGGTCTTGTCACTGTATCTGTCCTGACAAAGAGCAATCCATGTCCCGGTGTCGCACCGGTACTGACCTGCAGGCCATCATTCATACAGCTTAAGGGAGACACCGATCCTGCATAAGAGGTAACTGTGAATTCATCAACACCGGTATTGTAATATTCCCTTGCCCTGATACCCATTTTCACTCCAATAATTGTATATATGCCAAGATGCCTGTGAAGTTCGTTGGCTATTACTCCTGATGTCCATTCGTCAATGCCGTACTTTTCAACTATTACTGTTACCAGCGGGCCAACATCATCAAAATAAAAAGATGAATATACAGGTATTTGCTTTATTATCTGGTTCCTATCAACAGTCTCACCTTTTAATATGCGTAATATACTCTCCTTTATCCCGGAAAAATCAAAAGGTGTTGATTCAGAAATATTTCCGTATATTTTGTGAATAAAAAGATCGGGATAATGAAGAAATAAAGCTGTCATTTCATCTGTTACTTCATAGCAAAACCTGTGACTCTTAGTAATTTCTGAATTCAGAAATCCGGATATTTCCTTTGCATATACATTGTTTATCTTATTAATTGAATTGATAAGTTCTTCATCGTAAAACAGAGCATCCCGGTCATTGTATTTTCTCACAATATGTACAGGGATCTCCTGCTTAAGAATTTTTTCTGAGGCCCTTTTATCAATATTATAATTATATCCCTTTGTATCAGCTGCTCCATCTGCACTCCAGATAATCTCTTTGACCTGTTTCCTGAAAGCAGGTATTTCTCTCAGTGCATAATAGGCTGTAGTCATACTGCCAAGGCTAATGAAGCTGATACTGGTTTTTTCAACAGTAAAGATTTCACTTATCAACTCCAGATTATCCGGTGCTTTTTCAGGATCAACTTTTGACTCATCTCCCCAGATTGTCTCCAGTGCAACAGGGAACTCTTCTTTCCGATGGCTTTTTTCTTTTGATATACCAATGGGAATACCCTCATGATAATATGTATTCAAAAGACTCTTAACTTTTTTATAGGCATTTTCTGCTGAAAGCACTCCGGGTGAAACAGTAATGGCCAATACTCTGACATCAGGAGATGCAAGAAGCAACGAGATCGCTTTTATATCGTCAACTCCCCCGTCAGTATCAACTATCACATAATGAGATGGTTTCCAGGGATGGCCTGAAAGAGTTAAAGTAAAAATGAGAGTTAGAAAAAGAGAATATAATCGTTTCATGAATTGAACTTTTTAGAGGAGTAAAATTATTAATATTATTATAACGTAAACCAGAAAAAAATATTAAACCGCGAGTCACACGGAGTTTACCACGGAGTCACACTGTTTGAATTCTTTTAGTATAATTTGATATTATTAATGATTATTATTTATCTTTATAATGTCTCGCAAACTTAAAATCTTATGACTTTATTACATCAGGAACTAACCAGTTCTATATTAAAATGTGCCTACAGGGTTCATAGTTCATTGGGCCCGGGATTACTGGAATCAGCTTATGAAGAGT
>CAZOZU010000467.1:0-2141 GCA_964584355.1 uncultured Rikenellaceae bacterium | reverse complement strand
ACGGGTTATTCCACAATTTCCGCGATACCGATGAACTTTATAAATTAATATCTGAATTCCAGTCAGATACAAAAATGCAATCTATAAATATTTATGGTACTGATATAAAACACATCTGGAAGATCTTCAGAATTTATTTCACTGAGGTTAATGCTGCAGGAGGACTGATAAAACATACTTCAGGGAGATATCTTTTTATTGAAAAAAAGGGCAAACTGGATCTTCCAAAAGGCCATATGGAAAAGGGTGAGGAGCCTGAAGCATGTGCTATGAGAGAAGTAAAAGAAGAGTGTGGAATAAAAGGCCATATGATTGTTAAACCATTGGAGCCAAGTTACCACACTTACAGCTGGGAGGGAATCTCATATCTTAAGAAGACTCATTGGTTTCTCATGGAATATGATGGGAAAATGATTACTGAACCGCAGATTAAAGAGGGTATTACCAAAGTAGAATGGCTTCGTCCTAAGGAGATCAGTAAAATAAAAAACAAGGCATGGCTTTCGTTGATGGATCTGATAAACACATCTATTTTTAAGGCCTGACCTATTCTCCTTTATAATCCTTCAAATTGATTGATGCCGGCACAAATTGGGAAGCATCACCTCCGCTTCTGATAATGTCACGTACAATAGTAGAAGTTATTGCAGCATGTTCAGGTACTGTAAGAAGAAAAACGGATTCAACGTCAGATATGAGTGCTTTGTTAACCTGTGCTATAGCTCTTTCAAATTCAAAGTCTGCAGCTGTACGCAGACCCCTGAGTATATATTTTGCTCCATGCCTTAAGCAATAATCGACTGTTAATCCTTCATAATGGTCAACCTTTATCCTCGGTTCATCCTTAAATACCTTAGATATCATTGATTTCCGCGTTTCCAGGGAATAATAGCTTTTTTTAAGTGCATTGGCTCCAATGGCGATGATAATCTCATCAAAGAGGATAAGTGCACGTCTGACAATAGCTTCATGTCCTATGGTAAATGGATCAAATGAGCCGGGAAAAACTGCAATTTTATTCATTCGAATGATATTTTTTTCGGATTCCTGACCTTTTGTTTCAAAAGTGAAAGGTCCAGGGCATCCATAATTGTTTCAACATAATGAAATTTCAATCCCCTGATATATATTTCTTTGATGTCTTCCACATCTTTCCTATTCTCTTCCGACAGAATTATTTCCTTAATATTGGCACGTTTTGCAGCAAGGATCTTTTCTTTTATACCTCCAACAGGAAGTATTTTCCCTCTCAGGGTTATTTCGCCGGTCATTGCAACGTATTTCTTTACTTTACGCTGGGTAAAGGCTGATGCTATTGAGGCTGCCATTGTTATACCTGCTGATGGTCCATCTTTAGGAATAGCTCCCTCGGGTACATGAATGTGAATATTCCATTTGCCGGAAAAATTATCGGGAAGATCCAGTAATGAGGCATTTGCTTTCAGGTACTCAAGAGCAATAACTGCTGATTCCTTCATCACCTCACCAAGACTACCTGTAAGAGTAAGTTTTCCTGTACCCCTGCTTATACTTGTTTCAACAAATAGTATTTCTCCTCCCGATGCAGTCCATGCTAATCCTGTAACAACTCCTGCCTGGTCATTGCCTGAATAGATATCACGTATATATTTCGGAGGACCGAGTAATTCAATCATTACATTCTCTAAAAGGACAGGATTGTATTTTACACCGGAAGCTATATTCTTTGCTGTTACCCTTACAATTTTTGCAAGACGTTTATCGAGTTCTCTCACACCTGATTCACGTGTATACAGCTCAATAAGCCTCTCCATTATATCATTGGGTATTTTCAGTTGATCTGATTTAACGCCGTGATTCTCAAGCTGTTTGGGAAGCAGGTGCTGACTTGCTATTTCAAGCTTTTCTTCAACCAGGTAACCTGTTATTTCTATAGTTTCCATCCTGTCGCGGAGTGCAGGATTCACTGTTGACAGGGTGTTGCCAGTTGCAATGAAAAGAACCTTTGACAGATCATATTCCATTTCAAGGAAATTGTCAAAAAAAGTGGTATTTTGCTCAGGATCAAGGACCTCAAGAAGGGCGGATGATGGATCACCCCTAAAATCCTGTCCCACCTTATCAATCTCATCAAGAATGAATACAGGATTTGAGGATGCTGC
>CAZOZU010000466.1:0-2146 GCA_964584355.1 uncultured Rikenellaceae bacterium | reverse complement strand
TATTTTAACCGGATAATATCCCATAACAGCCGATGTGAATGTTCCATACAGGTCATACCATGAACCTCCTATACTCTGATCGAACTGATAAACAGCATTCATGGGTGAAAGGGCATACTGGTTTCCTGTCTGACCCCAGGAAGCCCTTATCTTCAGAAAGGATAACCATTTCAAATCAGGCATGAATGATTCATTGCTGATCAGCCATCCGGCTGAAAACGAAGGGAATATACCATACCTGTCAGACTCACTGAACCTTGAGCAACCATCACGACGCAGAGTTGCACTCACCATATACTTGTCATTATACGAATAAGCAGTATTAATGAATGTCGAAAGAAGCTTTGTCGGAGTATATTCCATTGAATCCACATTTGATTCAACCTGCCCGATATCATAGGTGATTGCTTCATAACCAGCTATGGAATTTATCTTATGACGGCCAAACTGCCTGCTAAAAGTCAGAGAGTTAGTCCATACCCAGTCACTTTTATATATAGTATTTTCAACCAAACTGGTATCAAATATATTTTCAGAATTTTCATAGGTAGGGTATGTATAATCCGACAGGGATGCTTTATTCCGATTGCCCCCAAGAGTCGATCTTAAGTTCAGCCCTTCTATTA
This sequence comes from uncultured Rikenellaceae bacterium, assembly GCA_964584355.1. Lineage (GTDB taxonomy): Bacteria > Bacteroidota > Bacteroidia > Bacteroidales > VadinHA17 > LD21. Next base: position 1,520 of record CAZOZU010000466.1, on the reverse strand, counting down.
TCATAACATCCAGATACATACTGCCAGTCAAATGTAAATCCCTGAGATAGTCATCCTTATTCCTTGTCCGGTCTGCCACAACATTCGGAGCATTCCCTAGTCTTGATGCAATACCTGTTCCTCCCCAGTCACCTTCGGTGTATGTATGTGACAGCCCGGTAAAATCCGGTCCTGTCCATTTAACCGGAATAATTGCCCGTGACCTGTAGGGACCTTGCTGAATCGGACTGTTTTCATTAAGATTGGGTACACATAATTTATCGTAATAAGATATGCTTAGACTCTCACCTGCTTTCATACGATTCTTAAGTAGACTAAAATCGGAATTAAGCCTAACACTATATCGTGTGTTATGTGAAAACAGTACTATCCCATCTTGCCGGAAAGCCCCAAAACCGGCATAAAATTTTGCATTTTTACCACCTCCGGATAATGTGAGATCATGATTCATAATCAATGCAGCATCTGTAATCTCATCGTACCAGTCAGTATTTGCCGCCCATATTGGTAAGGTAGGATTAGTATTTGATGATTGTCCATAATTAGGATGATATTCCATAGTACCATCATTATCGTAAACAAGCCACTGAAGATCAGCATGTTCCTCTGTCGTAAGGAAATCATCCCTTGTTCCTTTACCGGGAAATTGCATTCCGGTTGACATGTTATATGAAACACTGAAACCATTGTCTCCTCTGCGTGTTATTATTTCAATAACTCCGTTTGATGCTCTTGATCCGTAAATAGCAGCAGATCCGGCATCCTTAAGCACAGTAAGTTCCGCCACATCATTTGGATTTAAATAAGATATATACCGGGTTGGTATTCCATCCACCACATAAAGGGGATTATTATCCAAGAATGATGTAAAACCTCTTATCCGTACTTTAGAAGTTACGCCCGGTTGGCCGCTTCCGGTTACCGTAATCCCTGGCACCCTTCCTTGCAGGAGATTACTGATATTTTCTGCAGGTATTGCAGTTAGCATTGACGGTTCAACAACCGATACTGATCCGGTTATTCCTGTCTTCTTCTGACTATAGTAACCCGTACTAATATCATCATGAGGGATTATCTTTAAACCAGGTAATTGTTCACCTGTTTTAATGGTATCCTTAATTCCTCCAGCTTCTTCCTGTGCCAATAAAAAGCCAAAGGAAAAAATCATGCTAAGTAACAGTGATATTAAAAACCTTATATAACAAGAAATTTTAACTTCAGAGTGTCTAGAAGAACAAAGCATTTAAAATGGTTATTAGATAATATTGTTTTGCAACATAATTTCCTTTATCAAAGTTACAATATTTCTAAATATCTTATTTTTATTTTACATTTGATTTTTTGCTTACAATTTCCAATATGAAACAATACACCCTTCTTTTTATTCTTGCAGTATTTCTGGCAGCCTGCAACAATGATAAAGAAACTAAGATCAGAACAGAGGTTTTATCGATTGCTGAAGATTATGCAACAGGTAATTTAAGTGATACCACAAAGAAAGTTATGGATAACGGGATAAT
>CAZOZU010000465.1:0-2166 GCA_964584355.1 uncultured Rikenellaceae bacterium | reverse complement strand
ACCAAACATCTAAAGTCGGGTGCCATACATTATCATAGACATTTGCAGCTATTGAGAAAGTATTTGTTTTATGATCACCATACCGGATATAATAAATACCCGGTTCCTTTACCGGGCTGAAATCAAACCTCGCATAATTATAGCGCAGGTATTTTCCCCAGATTTTTACTTCACCTTTAAATTTCTCAACAGATCTACCATCCGCAGTAACCTGAAAAACAGAGGCAACTGTTAAAGGTGTATCGTTCATATCCATTTCAATAACAGCAACTTTTTCCTGGTCTGGGATATAACCTACCTGAGAGAATCCGACAACAGGCTTCCTAATCCAGTTCGGGATAGCATTAGGTTCGAGGTACCATGTCAACACTTTCCCTGTTTTATTTGCCGGAAGTAGACTACGAATGACAAACCATCCGTTCTGGGCCAGGTTACGGCCATCAAAGAGCATCAGATCAGCATCCACACCCTGAACTTTTACAAAGCGTTCCGGATCCTCCGGTGCCAATATAAATGTTTTACCTGTAGCTATAGGATAAGGTACAATATATTCACCTCTGCCCCTGTCATCAAATGTAGTATGCCCTGCATACTGAGGCATTTTTTTACTTACAGGTTCAACTTTCGTATTACCGGCAGGGTATCTTGGAAAATTACCCGGTTTAGCATCAACCAGATAAGTCTTCTCAAAGTAAGAAGAGGGTAAGAATTCAAGATTAAATCCTGCATTTCCTTCAAGCTCTTTTGGCAGTGGTTTGTCTAAATATACACTAATTTCCACCCCATTATCTTTAGCTGTAACACTAATTTTAGAGATGAAATCAAAGTCTTTATAATCCAACTCAACATTTATAGTATTGTTTGCCGCATCAACTTTACGGTCAGCAACCGAGGGAATCATATCCCATTGTTCCGGAGTATTCGATAACCTTATGGCACCACCGGTCGAAGTTCTTACACCATGATGAATAATTTCAATTCCGGCAGTTTTTTCATCGAAAAACATACCTGTGTATTGGTTGCTGTAAACAAGCACATTTACACCCTGGGTCTCAAAATATCCCTGATCGTTTAACTGTAGTTTCTGAGAAAAGGAATAGGCTGAGAATAAAAAGAGGGCTACACTTAGAATAAAAGGCATGGATGCTTTTCTGAGAATACCCTTTTGTGCTTCAGAGAAGTGCCAGATTTCTGTAGTTACATCAAATCTGTTTTTAAAGTTGCTTTTCATGGTTCTTACTTTTAGATTATTTGTTTCTATTTTTTACAATTATTTCTTTGCTGATCCTGAACCAGTCGAAATCGACAAATCCACCAGGCGTTTTGGTCGCAAAGTTGAATAGTCCAAAACGGTAACCCATAAAATGAGGCATTGAGTATTCCATTTTAAGCTGAGATCCGATTGGTATCCATGATTTACCATCGAGACTGTAATAGAAATACCCTATATCGGCTCGGTCCCTGAAATCGCATTCAGCTCTCAGATAAACAGTTTTTTGTTTCAGAGGAACACTTAGAACTTCCACCGGTCTTCCGGATTGGGTGCTTACCATCACGATTGATTTAGTTCCATTGTTATACTTGACTCCGACCAGTCCGAATTTTCTTTGCAAAAGAGCCAGACCGGCAAAGTCGCCTTCCTTCATGTTTGATATATCTATTGAAGTTGAACCGGAGCATTCTGGACCGAAGGTGCGTTGGGTTAACGTATTTTTAGCCGTAACGAAGAGGGTGTCGATACGTCCGGTGGTCAGCCGGAGATAGTTCTGACGCTCTGTAACAGACCAGAGATTGTTGTCGGGATTGTGGTTCCATTGCCATACCAGGGGCAGGGCCGGTTCTCCCTTACGATGTTTAAACTCATCGGAAGCCACAATACCAGGGATTAAGCCCGTACTGGCTGGAAGATCAAGGTTGTCAGGTACTTTTCCATCAACACCAAGTATGGGCCAGCCGTCTTCCCATTTTACAGGTACAAGATAAGGTATACGTCCTACTGAACCGAAATCACGGAACAGGTAAGCAAACCATCTGCCATCAGGTGTGTCAACCATACCACCCTGTGCGACACCTTTATCCTGGAATACAAGCTTTCCTTCCCAGGGACCGATAATCTTATCGGCCCTGTGAATAACCACAGTACGCATGCCACCCTTTGGCCAGGTT
>CAZOZU010000464.1:0-2168 GCA_964584355.1 uncultured Rikenellaceae bacterium | reverse complement strand
CAACTGTGCTTTTCTCATCGCTTTCCTTTCCTGGCGTGTAAACTCTTTCTCCATATCCTGTGCGGCGGTATTGAATGTATTAAGGATCAAACCGCCTGCCAATAAAAGGCTTACAAATGTATATTTCATTGTTTTCATGTGTAATTAAATTTGATTTTAATAGTCACATGGAACCCACATGAATATAATTTTCATTCTTACTTAAGTGTAGTAAACATGTGGGTTTCATAATTCACCTCCTGTTTCTTATCATAAAAAACATCAAACAATATGCCATTGCAGGAGTGAATGACATGATCATGAGGGGATTTAACTAAAACTAAGATTTTGCGTATTTAGTTTGCAGTTCTTTAAATCTCGGATGGGATTTCAACGGTGCGAACCGGATTTCCATATCAAGCCAGGCAGGAGTTATCCAGCTGGGGATCTTAAGGAGATGTTCAATCTGGTCGAAAGCGAGGTCGTATTCTCCCAGTTTTGTATAGATGATTGCCAGATCCTGTATGTATGTAAGCCCATAAACGGCATCTTCAGTGATCGGTAATAGATCTGTAGCCTTGAGTCCCTCTTCTATGGCCTTGTCCTTTTCCCCTAAAGCTGCATACCCTATGCCAAGTGCACTGTGGTATCGTGGGTCATCAGGAACCTCAAGCACTTTTTCTTCTAATATTTCCACGGCTTTCTGATAATCAGAACGGGCACGTTCAGTTTCACCCAGATAGTCATAAATAAAAGCCCTGAGCATGGACTGCGGGGCAGTCCACATTTTGTGATGCACACCCCAGACTTTTGTTGTGTAAGACAATAATTGCAATGCAGCATCAAAGTTACCTTCACCTGTTTCCTGCAGGTAACATACATGATTATACCATTCGTGTGCCGGATCAATATGCTTCAATATTTCCCGTGTCTCCTTGCCGGGACCTTTCCACATAAAGTTAATATATGCTTTGTAGATATAGGGCCAGTTGCTGTTTGGTGCCAGCGCAATGGCCCGGTCGCATACTTCGAGTCCATACTCGTATTGATGTGTACACATTAAACAAAAAGTCATATGTGTAAGAATGGAAACCTCACGGGGACTGGCCTGACTGGCCTTTTCAAGTAATTGAATAGCTTCTTCCCATTTGCCCTGGGGTAAAACAATATCAGCTTTCTCAAGAAGGATTTCCACATCATTGGGCATACCTTTCTCTGCTATCTCAAGGTGTTCCAGGGCCTTGTTTTCGTCCCTGTAACCATATAAATAATAATATCCAAGTGCAAGATGAACCCTGGGTTCTTCAGAATCATACTGTAATGCTTTTTTTGCCGCCTGATCCGCCATATCAAGACGTGCATCAGAAAGATCCTGCCTTAAATATCTTAGCCTAGCATGTGCCCTGGCCAGTTATTCATAATCCAGGCCAAATTTTGTGTCTGTTTCAACAGCTTCCTGGTAGTATTCTAAAGCCATATACCAGTTGCTGAGTGTGAAATGTGGCTGACCCGCATAATAACGGCCCTGAAGATAAGCCTGGTATGCTTCCACATTTTCAGTTGGTTGTCTGTCTATTTCTTCTATTTCCTCCGGCGACAAAATAACTTTCAGTTCAGATGCAATTCTCTGTGCAATTTCACTCTGCAGGGAAAATACTTTTATCTTTTCTTTTGTGTAGTTACCTGCCCAGACGTGTTCATCTGTCATGGCATCGATTAACTGTACCCATATTCTTAATTCAGTTCCTTCACTTTCAATACTTCCTTCCACCAGGTAATTAACATTCAGTTCATTTCCTATAACAGCAGTGTTTTTATCAGTATTCCGGTAATGGTCGGCAGAGGTTCTTGATCTGACTGAGAAAGCATCAATCTTTTGAAGATGAAAAAGAATTTCTTCGCGTATGCCGTCGCAGAAATATGCTTGTGTCGTATCAGCACTGAGATTACGAAACGGCAGCACTGCGATAGATCTTTCAACAGGTTCTTTTGTTTTAAACAGCTTCGGGATGAATAAATAACCAATGACTAAAAGTGCAAGAACTACCAGAGACCATGAGATGGTTTTCGTATTAAGCCTCCTTGGTGGTTCCGGTTTTGTATTATATACTTTTTCTTCAGTAAGCTCATCTCCTGAAGAAGGCTTTTTTAATGCGGTTATGATTTCTTTAACCGCATTTGCAACCTTA
>CAZOZU010000463.1:0-2168 GCA_964584355.1 uncultured Rikenellaceae bacterium | reverse complement strand
ATATCTTCTAGCTATTTCGCAGGTTTTATCAGATGAACCATCATCTACAATAATTAACTCAAAATGATCAGGATTGTATTCCTGTAATGCAATATCACTAACCAGAAGCGGAAGTCTCTTCTCTTCATTACGGCATGCAATTATAACAGAGACAAATAATTCAGTTGTTTCAGATGAATTATAAGGTTTGATCTTTGATAGCCCGTAATATATCTTAAACAGCAGGTATAAATAAGGTATAAGTATTAAAATAAGCAACCATGTCATGGTTCATTTCCTCATCCATTCGTGATAGTTTCGGAGTCATAATTCAGTTCTTCGGTCTCCCAGGCCATTTTCTGCTGGAAGTCGACTATTGACGGCGTATCAGATGCGACTGCTTTTCGTATAGTTATCATTTTACCTCCCTCCCATGATGGGAATCCTATTTATACTCATCCCAACTCTTAATTGCAAGACTATTATTACTCATTCGGCAAAAAGCAAGAATAAATGCACTTGCCAATCTTGCATTTGTAAGAAGGGGAATATTATAATCGACGGCACTGCGTCTTATTGAATAGTCATTATCCAATTCTGACGCACTGAGGTTTTTAGGGATATTAACGACAAGGTCCACCTCACGTGATCTTATGAGCTCAATTGTGTTTGGAGATTTTTTTTCATCCGGCCAGTAAGCCACATGAGCTTCAACACCTGCATCTGCCAGAAATTGTTGTGTGCCTCTTGTAGCATAAAGCTTATGGCCCTTTTCACGAAGGGCTTTTGCACTGTTGAGGAGTTCTACCTTTGATCTTGCCGGACCTGTGGACAGAAGGATACTTTTTTCAGGCACCCTGTAGCCGACAGAGAACATTGCTTTAAGTATTGCTTCGTAAAATCCTTCTCCAATACACCCTACTTCACCTGTTGATGCCATATCAACTCCAAGCACAGGATCAGCCTTCGCCAGACGGGAAAAACTAAACTGGGGTGCTTTAACTCCCACATAATCAAGTTCAAAAACCGATTTGTCAGGTTTTTCTACAGTTACTCCCAGCATTACTTTTGTTGCAAGCTCTATCAGGTTCGATTTAAGTATTTTGGAAACAAAAGGCATACTCCGGCTTGCTCTGAGGTTACATTCAATCACTTTAATGTCGTTATCCTTGGCAAGATACTGTATGTTGAAAGGACCGGTTATATTAAGTTCTTTTGCTATCTGACGTGAGATACGTTTTATACGTCTGACAGTCTCAAAATAAATCTTTTGCGGGGGAAAGACAATTGTGGCATCGCCGGAATGCACCCCTGCAAATTCAACATGTTCACTAATTGCATATGCCATTATTTCTCCATCGCTTGCAACTGCATCGATCTCAATTTCCTTGGCGTTCTCAATAAATTCTGAGACGACAACAGGATATTGTTTTGACACACGGGCTGCAAGATCGAGAAAATGTTTCAACTCATTTTTGTTAGAGACAACATTCATTGCAGCACCCGAAAGTACGTAAGAGGGTCTTATCAGCACAGGAAATCCTATACGATCAACAAAATCAATAATATCCCTGGTTGTTGAAAGTTCTTTCCATCGGGGCTGATCAATAGCCAGAATGTCAAGCATTTCTGAAAATTTGTGCCTGTTCTCAGCCCTGTCAATCGATATAGGAGAGGTGCCCATGACAGGCACATTCTCTTTAAATAGCCTCATTGCCAGGTTATTCGGGATTTGTCCTCCGACAGATACAATTACACCTTTCGGATTTTCCAGGTCGATAATATCGAGTACCCTTTCAAAGGTGAGCTCATCAAAATAGAGCCTGTCGCATATATCATAATCGGTACTTACGGTTTCCGGATTATAATTTATCATTATTGAGCGGAATCCCTCTTTCCTGATTGTGTCAATAGCATTTACAGAACACCAGTCAAATTCCACACTTGAGCCGATCCTGTATGCACCGGACCCCAGTACAATTACCGATTTTTTGTCATTTTCATATTGTATATCGTGTTCTGTAGCGCTGTAAGTAAGATAGAGGTAATTTGTCACTGCAGGATATTCTGCAGCCAGGGTATCGATCTGTTTTACATATGGTACTATTCCAAGTGATTTCCTGTGATCTCTAATCCTCATCAGGTCATCATTGATCTGCGAAGGTCCTGATCTCAGTATATGTCTGGCT
>CAZOZU010000462.1:0-2172 GCA_964584355.1 uncultured Rikenellaceae bacterium | reverse complement strand
TATAGCAGGACGCACAGGAGGAGCAGTGTCGCTGGGTGTTGGTATGGCTTATATATTTTCATCAATTCCGGGAATGAAACATCTCATGTCATACTGGTACCATTTTGCAATAATGTTTGAAGCATTATTCATACTGACAACAATAGATGCCGGAACAAGAATAGGAAGATTTTTATTGCAGGAGGCACTGGGTAAAGTTTATAAGCCATTCGGCAAAACCGACTGGCTTCCCGGAAATCTCATAGCAAGCGGCCTGATAGTATTTATATGGGCTTATTTCATTTATACCGGCACAGTGTCTACTATCTGGCCTATGTTCGGTGCTGCCAACCAACTGCTTGCCACCATTGCCCTGGCAATAGGAACATCATTTATAATTAACCGAGGCAGGGTAAAATATGCCTGGGTTACAATAGTGCCAATGATATTTGTTGGTGTAACTACCCTGACTGCAGCTATTCTTAATATTAAGAATATCTATGTGCCACAGATAATGGATACTACCACATTGGTGCTCGGGATGATAAACCTGTTACTTACGGTGTGTATAATAATATCAGTGATAGTAATATTTGTTAACGCAATACCAGGGTGGGTGAAAAACAGAGTGAAATAAAAACATAACTATGAATAAATAACTAAGAAGATGAAAAAAAATCTGATAATACTTTTCAGTTTGATGATTCTTCCGGTTTTATTGTTAGCTCAACAATCAGGCTGGAAAATAGCCGGCGACAAAATCAAAACCCCATGGGCTGATAAGGTAGATCCGCTGAAACCACTGCCTGAATATCCACGACCTCAGATGGTTAGAAGTGAATGGGAGAACCTGAACGGATTGTGGGATTATGCAATCACAAATAAATCAGAAAACATACCGGAACTGTTTCAGGGAAAAATACTTGTTCCCTTTGCAGTTGAATCGGCATTATCCGGAGTTGGTAAGACAGTGGGACCAGATAATGCATTATGGTACAGGACAAAATTTATAGTACCTTCTTCATTCAGGAAGAATAAGATACTGTTACATTTTGGTGCTGTCGATTGGCTGGCAGATGTATATATTAACGGATCAAAAGTGGGTTCACACCAGGGAGGTTATGATCCGTTCTTCTATGATATTACAGATTTTGTTAAGGCCAACAGATTGCAAACACTCGAGCTCCGTGTCACCGACCCTGTTGATAAAGGTCCCCAGCCTCGCGGCAAGCAGGTATTGAAACCATCCGGTATATGGTATACATCGGTAACAGGAATATGGCAGACAGTATGGCTGGAATCGGTGCCGGAAACCTATATCATATCAACGAAACAGATACCAGATATTGACAGGCAAACACTTACTGTAATAGCCAATGTCGAAAATGCACAACCTGGCGATATGATAAACCTTACGGCATGGGATGATGGAGAAATGATTTCTGAAATAACATCCCCGGAAGGAAAGGAAATAATTCTGCCTGTGGAAAATCCAAGATTATGGTCTCCTGATGACCCCTTCCTTTATGATCTTAAAATATCAGTCATACGTAAGGGGAAGGTGATTGATGAGGTAAAAAGCTATTTTGCAATGCGTAAAAGTTCATTAAAGGCTGACGAAAATGGTGTCCTCAGGATGATGCTCAATAATGAATTTGTATTTCAGTATGGCCCGCTTGACCAGGGATGGTGGCCTGACGGATTATATACGGCACCTGCTGATGAAGCACTTCTTTTCGATATTGTCAAAACCAAAGAGATGGGATTCAATATGATACGAAAACATGTAAAAGTTGAACCTGCACGCTGGTATTATCACTGCGACAAAACGGGTGTACTCGTATGGCAGGATATGCCCAGCGGTGATCTCGGCGGCGGTCAGTGGAATACCAGGCCCGGTATGGAAGGAGGAAGGGATAAAGTAAGAACAGAAGAATCGGAAATGATATACAGAACAGAATGGAATGCAACAATTGATTATCTCTATAATTTCCCCTGCATAGTAGTATGGGTTCCGTTTAATGAGTCATGGGGACAGTTCAAGACTGCGGAAATAATAAAATGGACAATGGATAAAGATCCTTCCAGACTGGTAAACAGCGCAAGTGGTGGTAATTTCCACGAGGCAGGACATATCCTCGATCTTCATAATTACCCGCATCCGGTAATGGCCAAACCGGAAATCTTTGGATC
>CAZOZU010000461.1:0-2194 GCA_964584355.1 uncultured Rikenellaceae bacterium | reverse complement strand
CAGGGATCTTTCCGGATGCTACCCCCGGCGCAAGCAACAATACATCCCAGGCTTTCACAAACGGATCTGAACCGCTTCCCCTGTTCTCCGTAGAAGCCGGTTTCTATAATTCAGCAGTCAGCATATCCCTTTCTTCTGAGTCGCCGACGTCGGTAATAAGGTATACCACCGACGGTTCAGACCCAACAGCTTACTCAACAGCTTACAGCGGAAACCCGGTAACAATATCCTCAACAACTACACTGAAAGCCAGATGTTTCAGCTCTGCTGACAAGTTACCCAGTCCCCCTGTCGCGGCGACATATTTTATAAATGTATCGCATGTTTTGCCTGTCATCTCTATCAGCACCGATAATGAAAATCTGTACGGGCCAACGGGTATTTTCGATAACGTAGACGAAGAATGGAACAAACCCTGTTATATCGAATATTTCGATGAAGATAAAACACTGATCTTCAAACAGGAGGCAGGGATACAGATAGATGGTGGATGGGGAGGCAGCCGCCATCATCCCCAGCATTCCGTACGTATCGAGCCGGGACATGGCACACTGGGCGACGGCGATGTCAAATATGCACTAATTCCCGATCGCCGTAACCGCGAGAGCTACTCCTCTTTCTATCTACGCAATGGCAGCAACCAGTATAATGTCCTGCAGTATAAGGATGGGTTACAGGTTAAAGCTATCGCTAAAAATACACATACCTACTATTCTGCCTACTCGGCGATAGTAGCATATATCAATGGATCGTATTTCGGTCTGTACGAATTACGGGAAAAACTTAATGACGATTTCCTGGAAGAAAATTACCTGATGGACAACGATTCGCTGGATATGCTTACTCTCTCTGCTTTCAGAGGTTCAATACTGCAGGCAATTGATGGTTCAGTCGAACCGTTTTGGGAAGACTGGGACCACTTTCTAAGCCTGTCACCACAGGATGCCGGATATCTCGACCAGACAGGGGAATTCCTCGACCTGGATAATTATACCGATTATATTATCGCTGAGTCATGGATCGGGAATACAGACTGGCCATATAACAATATCAGGGCATTCAGGAACAGTTCGACAGGATTCCGTTGGCAGTATGCCATACAGGATGTTGAATGGGCCTTGGAGCCCAACTGCTGGAGTAATTCATCGTTCGATCATATAGGGTTTATGCTTGACCAGGGATTAAATGCGCCTTACATCGGCTACTGGAACAGACTCATGGAAAATGACGGTTACAGGACTTATTTCATCAACCGTTTTGCCGACCTGATGAATACTAACTACCTTTTTTCAGTCACAGGCCCGATGGAGGAAGAGATATACTCGTACCAGCTTCCCGAGATGGCTGCCGAGTTTGAACGGTGGGAAAACTCGAACATGACGGACTATACCAATAACCACAATATACTAAGGTCGGAACTGGAAGCCCGTACCGGATATGTAAGGCAGCATTTACAATGGCATTTCGGTCTTGACCACCTCGTAAAAGTATCACTCGATGTAGAGCCTGCAGGTGCCGGCCAGATAAGGATCAGTACCATTGTCCCTGTCAACTATCCATGGCAGGGTGCCTATTTCAGCAACAATCCCGTAAAAATAACTGCACTGGCCAACCCGGGATATAAATTCACCCACTGGAGTGATAACAGCCTCATCTACGACACGGAAAACCCAGAATGCAATGTTAATCTTACATCCTCATCTGCCTTCTTCACGGCGAACTTTCAGGTTTCAAATGAGAATTTCCAGGGCGTGACCATCAGTGAGATCCACTATAAGAACGTTATCAACGAAAACTCCACCGACTGGATCGAACTATACAACGGGGCCGATTACCCGGTAGATCTGAGCGGATGGTATTTCACCGACAGTGACCCGGAACATGTCTATCAGTTCCCGGCTACGGCACGTATAGAGGCGAATTCGAGAATTGTTGTTGCCCATAATACCGGTGATTTCGGGGCAAAGTACCCCGAGGTGACTAATTATACAGGTCCTTTCGACTTTAAACTCGGGACACCTGTCGATGCTATTATGTTGTATGACAATACGGATAATCTGATAGCCAGCGTGAATTATTCGGATATTTTTCCATGGCCGCTGGGTGGTGATGAGACCGGCAGGACTCTCGAACTGCGGAACCCGGCAGGTGACCTGAACGATCCTTCAAACTGGTTTGCAGGATGTATCGGCGG
>CAZOZU010000460.1:0-2212 GCA_964584355.1 uncultured Rikenellaceae bacterium | reverse complement strand
GAATGATAATGTTAGTGTTAATACACTTACCTCGAGACAGGGGATGGGAGATCTGCTGCTTAAAGCTACAGCGAGATTACCGATTACTTATCAGTGGTTTGATTTTGGTTTTACGGGTGGGATAATCCTTCCAACAGCCGAACATGAGGCACTTGAGCCCGAACATACAATAACTGATATTGTTTCAGCCAATAGTTATACTATAAATTATCATTATAAGAATACAAATGGATTCGGAGTACCACTTTATATTTTTGGTGCTGCTGCAAAAGTGAGTTATTCAAAGTTCTCATTGGAAGCAGATTTCTCTTTTAGAGATCCGGTAAAGGAGGGTGAAAATCTAAAGTGGGATGAATTCCTGACAACAAGCAATACTTTTATTTATGACTCCCAGCCCTACCAGTATCTATTGAATAATACTCTGGAAATTAATGCCTCGGTTCATTTCCAGGCAGCCGGATGGTTTAACATTGAACTGAATTCAAATTATACCAGATCAAAAGGAGGCTGGACTGAATATTGGGGTAATAAATACGCAAATCCTGAAGAATATCTGTTTTCGCTTGAGCCCGGCTTCGAAATTCAAATATCACCGGCTCTCCGTATATATGAGTTTACTGGTATACCGGTTGCCGGTAAAAACAGGGATGCTCCCTTTTATCTGTTTATTACCATGAGCTATAGTCTGATACCATTCAACAAGTAAAACTCCAGCTATGAAGAAATTTATATTACTCCTGATAATTGCAGCTATAGGTTCTTCTGCCTTGTCGCAGAGCGAGAAGATGATCGTTCCATCTGACCTGAAGCAGCAGACTATCGTAACAGAACCGGTGACTTTACGTAAAGGATATCTCAGGGTAGGTACTGCATTGAGTTATTTTGCCCTGGATAAATATTTTGTCAGTGCAACCCAAAAAGAGTATTATACCCTAAGCTCCTGGCATACGGATTTTACATATCAGATTGCTCTCAGGTATGGGATAACTGACAGACTTGAGGTTGACCTGGCTATTCCTTTTACCAGCAAGAAGACAGAGACGCACTATAACGTTGTATGGCCGTCACTTGATTCAGATATGTCTTTATCAGGTAATTACACAGCCCATGGCCTTGCTGACTGTGATCTTACAGTGAAATATCAGATCATACCGGATATAGGGAATAATATATCCTTAACCTTCTGGCAGTGGATAACATTTCCAACAGGTGAAAAGAATTATACCGGGGTGATAAATGATTCTGAGTTTAATTTACCACTGGGCACCGGTAGTTTTGCCACAGGATCATGGTTAAACCTGAGAAAAATAAGATATCCTTATTCCTTTGATGTATATATAAGCTATGCCTTAGAATTCCAGGGTTCAAAGAAGATATACTACGATGATACAGAAGAAACAAAATTTAAAAACGGTAATTATTTCTGGACTGGAGCCAGTTTTAATATTCATCTTAATGAATGGATCGTTTTATCGAATGATCTTTCTTTTAAATACAACCAGAAGGGTGTGATCAAATACAGTACTGAAGAAACCATAGATCCTGCATGGATATTCCCCTATCAGGCAGGACTCGTTTTTCAGGTAAGAAGATTAAGGATATCAGAAGTGGTCCAGATACCGTTAATGGGTAAAAACAATTCAGCAGATCCATTGTATGTGATGAAGGCACTTTATACTTTTTAGTAATTATATATGGCTTTAGTATTTAAAACTTCGCGATTCAGCAGACATTTGCTGCAAATTATAATTATTTTAACGACAGTATTAGCTCTGGTCTTGCTTCAGACCTGTTCTACTCCATCTATTCTTGTAACTAAGGAACAAACCCTCGGAGACAGTTATTTCAACAAACATGATTATCAGGAAGCTGCCTTACATTATGAACAAATGTTGAACGCAAGCGGTAAGCTTGGTATCTATCGTAATCTTTCAATGGAATCGGATGTTCACAGGAAGATTGCAAACTGTCATGAGATGTCTGGTGATTATAATAAAGCTTTACTCCATGTAAGAGAGGCCATGAAACTTGATTCAGCAGATAATAATCTCCTGGGAAGAATTGAAGATTACCGCCACGAGGGAAAGATATTTATTTATATGGGATCGTTTCAGAGGGGTATTGTATCCCTTGAAAAATCTCTTGATCTGAGCGAGGGTATGGACCAAAGTCTTAAGAATGATTACAAGCTTGCAATCGCAGATAATTATCT
>CAZOZU010000459.1:0-2212 GCA_964584355.1 uncultured Rikenellaceae bacterium | reverse complement strand
CCTCTTCTGTTAAGATATTCCTTTGTATCATCTAATGAAATTGGACCTGTGGATGCACTTAACGGGCAGGCAGACGAAAACAGTTCAGGATGATGCAATGCATAAATAAATGTACCTCCTCCTCCCATGGATAATCCTGCCACTGCACGATATCGTTTCTCTCCTTTTATTCGGTATTCACTCTCTATATAGGGCATAAACTCTTCAAAGAAGAAGTCTTCATATAGCCAGTCTCCTTTCACGGAGTTATAATAACCACGTTGGCCAGTATTGGCATCGGGCATAACAATAACCATAGGTGTTGCCAGGCCTTTATTAATGGCTTTATCGGCAATATGTAAGACCTCACCGAATTGAACCCATCCCGTTTGATCATCACCACCGCCATGGAGAAGATATAAGACAGGGTAGCTTCGTTCTGATGTTTTATAATCCGGGGGCAGGTAAACAGCATATTTCCTTTCGCTTTTAAGGATCGTACTTTTCATAGAGAGATTGTCATATACTTTGCCTGATTGGGCAAGTAAAACAACCGGAATTAAAAAAATCCAACATAATAAGAATATTTTTTTCATGGTTAATAAGATTTAGATATTAAATTTAATGAAGCCTTCCTGTTCACAATTTATTATTAGGTTAACAAATATATGTATAATCGATTAAATTATTCTAATCCAAAGATCACAGTACCTTTAATGGCTATGGCCGGTACCTTGACCATCCCGGCCTTTAGCCAGGCTGCAGAATCCCAAAAGCCATTCAATGTACTTTTCATCGCCTCCGACGATATGAGCAGCGATCTGAACGCTTTCGGTAATCCTGCAGTGTATACACCCAATTTTGACAGACTGGCCAAAAAAGGTATTGTCTTTAACCAAGCCTATAACCAGGCTCCGCTATCGGCTCCCAGCCGGGCATCACTGACGACCGGGATAATAAGCCTGATGCCGCAGCCTGGGTACTTCCATTAAACGGCGGCAGCACCGAGGAACAACAGCATAAAGCTATCCAGGCATACTATGCATGTATAACGTTTGTTGATACACAGATCGGGTTACTATTGGACGGATTGGAGGAATTTGGCCTTCTGGATAATACTGTCATAGTATTCTGGAGCGATCATGGATATAACCTGGGCGAACACGGACAGTGGCAAAAACAGACACTGTTTGAAAAATCATCAAAACAACCATTATTAATCTCTGTCCCGGGTTATTTAAAAGGTGCTGCCACGGATGCAATAGTCCAGATGGTGGATATTTACCCCACACTTGCCGATATCGCAGGTCTTGATGCTCCTGACGACCTTGACGGACACAGCCTTATCCCGCTCTTAAAAGACCCGGAAGCTGAATGGCACTATCCTGCCTTTACCATACAGGCCAGGACACTGAATCCCTATGCCCGCGAAGGTATGTCAAAATACATCTTTAATCCGAATGTCAGATCTGATAATCCCACAATCTATGGTCGTTCTGTAAGGATTGAAAGGTACCGTTATACTGAATGGGATGAAGGAAGCTTAGGTGCGGAGCTATATGACTATGAAACTGATCCCAACGAGTTCAATAACCTGGTAAATGATCCGGAATATAAGGACCTGGTTATGAAGCTTTCTGAAGTATTACACTCAAGTTATAAGGTTGATTAAAATAAAATAGACTATTTTTGGCATAAGGCGTCAGGATTAAGTTATTTTAATATTCTCTTTAAAATTGAATTATGGATTATAAGACAATATTGGTGCTTATTACATTATTCTTATTGGCTTTTGGCTGCAGTTCCAGCGAGGACAATAAAAACAAAAAAGAAAACCAGGCTGCATCTGACAAGAAAAGCATACAAAGAATATCTGACACCAGGCTTCACCAAGCTGTACTGGATGGGAACAAACCGGAAACCAGCAGATTACTGAAAGAGGGCATTAATGTCAACCTGCAGGATATGGATGGACGTACAGCATTGATGTATGCATCCTTTAACGGATACACTGACATTGCAAATGAGCTACTCAAAAAAGGGGCAGATGTAAATCTGCGTGACAACTATGGCAGAACAGCCATAATGTTTGCTTCATCAGGACCATTTCCGGAAACGGTAAAACTACTTCTTGCTTACCAGGCAGATCCGAATATGGCAGACGGGGAAGAACATTATACTGCACTTATGTATGCCGCCGCTGAAGGACACCTGGAGGTGGTAAATATCTTAC
>CAZOZU010000458.1:0-2244 GCA_964584355.1 uncultured Rikenellaceae bacterium | reverse complement strand
CGGCAAACTTCGGAGTCAGCATATTTACCAGTCTCATCACCTCCCTGTCCATGGCAATTCCTTCAATATCCTTGTGAGCTATGTGCAGGACTGTTGCAGCAGGAGTCTCATAGACTCCCCTTGATTTGATTCCGACAAACCTGTTTTCAACCATATCGAGCAGTCCTATACCGTTTTCCCCTGCAATCTCATTCAGGTATATATACATTTCATAAATATCTTCTTTCACAGTGCCATCATTTTTGTTTATAACTTTCACAGGGAGTCCGTCTTTAAACTGAATAACGATTTTTGTTTCTTTATCCGGGGCATCCTGTGGCATAACCATTTTTTCAAGCATATCCTTGTTTATTGAGAACATAGGATCTTCCAGAACGCCAGCTTCATGGCTTATATGCATTAAGTTATCATCTTCGCTATATGGTTTATCCACACTTGCTTTTACAGGAATTTTATTTTCTGTGGCATATTTCAGAAGATCTGTCCTGCCTTTAAATACAGCCAGAAATTCCCTGTCTTTCCATGGTGAGATAACTTTAATTCCCGGCATAAGTGCATAATAACAAAGTTCGAATCTGACCTGGTCATTACCCTTTCCGGTAGCTCCATGAGCCACTGCATTTGCTCCTTCCTCCTTTGCTACCTCAATCTGTTTCTTTGCTATTAGAGGCCTTGCCAGTGCTGTACCCAACAGATATCTGTCCTCATATATCGCATTTGCCATTATCGCCTTTAAAACATAATCCTCCACAAATTCTCTTTTCAGATCAGAAATAATCACTTTTGAGGCGCCAAGCATCAGGGCTTTATTCTCACACTCTTCAAAATTTTCACTCTGCCCCACATCTGCTATAAATGCTATTACATCATAACCTTTATCTATCAGCCATTTTAGTATTACCGATGTATCCAGTCCTCCACTGTATGCCAGAACTACTTTTTCTTTCATGTTATAAATAATTTAATTTTCAATTATTGATAGGTTTATCTAATATTCAATTCATTACGTAACTATTATTTCTTAATCTTTGCGTGTAGGCCAGGGATTATTGTTTCAAGACAGGTATGCACCTGGGAAATTGTAATCCTGTTACGTGGGATCACCAGTACCGTATCATCACCTGCTATTGTTCCGGCAATCTCATATCGTGAAGTATTATCGATGTAATATGCCGTGCTGTTTGCATTCCCGGGCAATGTTTTTATTACCAGAAGTCCACGTGCATCAACAACATCGAGAATAACCGGCAATACCTGCTGTTTACCCTGAATTAATGCCGGATTTTTACCGGAATCAGGCAGAGAATATATGTATCCCCCACATCCGTCAGTAATTCTTCCTGCTCCCAATTGTCTTAAATCGCGTGAAAGTGTAGTCTGTGTACAGTTTATGCCTTTGACCGAAAGCTTTTTTAATAACATCTCCTGAGATGCGATGTTTTCTTCAGCTATTATTTTTTCAATTGCCAGTAGTCTTTTTACTTTCTGCATATTTATGCATATTTTTTGCAAATATATTCATTTTTCTTATTTACAGCATACTGATATAAAAATTATATTATTTTTGGTTTTCAAATCTCACAGATGGATACCGATATTAAAACAGTAATAATCCCGGGCTCAGGAGCTCTCAAAATAGGCGAGGCTGGCGAGTTTGATTATTCTGGTTCTCAGGCACTTAAAGCATTAAGAGAAGAGGGTATCAGGACGATATTGATAAATCCGAATATTGCAACAGTACAGACTTCAGAAGAGCTTGCAGACAAAATATATTTCCTTCCTGTAAATCCTTTTTTTGTTGAGAGAGTTATAGAAAAAGAGAGCCCTGATGGTATATTGCTTTCATTCGGAGGCCAGACTGCTCTTAACTGCGGCACAAGATTATATTTATCGGGAGTGTTTGAGAAGTATGGAGTCAAAGTGCTCGGAACACCAGTAGATGCCATTATGGACACTGAAGACCGTGAGCTGTTTGTTAAGAGATTAAATGAAATAGGTATTAAGACACCCAGAAGTATAGCGGTAACCAGTGTTGAAAAGGCTCTTGTAGCCGCTGAAAATCTTGGATTTCCTGTAATTATCAGGGCTGCATACACTCTTGGCGGACAGGGTAGTGGATTTGCTTCCGACGCCAGTGAACTGCAAAATCTTTCAGCCAGGGCATTCTCATATACTGACCAGATACTGGTGGAAGAGAGTCTGAAAGGATGGAAAGAGGTTGAATATGAGGTTGTAAGGGACAGG
>CAZOZU010000457.1:0-2250 GCA_964584355.1 uncultured Rikenellaceae bacterium | reverse complement strand
TTAATAAAAGTCATCTTGATATTGATGTTTATCGTTTCTGGTTGTCAGGTTCAATTTCACCCGGTAATAATCTGAATCTTTCTCTTTCCGGTGAAGATCTTGATATTGAAGAGATTGAGAAATATTTGCCCGGAGAGATTATGAAGCATATTTCAGATTATGATCCTTCCGGCTTTTTACAGGTTGATGGTATTATCAAAGGCCAGCTTAAACGAACATCTTATCCTGGTATTGATATTAAATTTCATCTCAGCGATGGTTCTGTAACCCTCATTAACAAAGACCTCAACCTTAATGATCTGTCTTTCAGAGGATCTTTTACCAATGGGGAAAAGAGATTGCCTGAGACCAGTAAGGTGGATATAGAAAAATTTATGGGGACTCTTGGTTCAACTCAATATTCAGGATCATTAACTATTTGTGATTTCGATTCTTTATATGGAACACTTCAACTAAAAGGAAAGGTAATATTATCGGAGATTAAAGACTTTTTCAGGCTTAAAGCAATATCATCATCGGGGGGTACTATTGATCTTGATCTCAGGATGAACGGGCCTCTGCCTGAAAAGGGAAAATACACTTTCCCCGCTATTATGGATCTTGTAAAAAATGCAAACCTACTCTTAAATTCTTTCTCGGTTGGTATCAAAGATGATAAAATCTCTTTTGATAATATTAATGGAAATCTTGTAGTTTCAGATTCCATCCTGGCTGAGAATCTTCATGTCAGCTTTAAGAATCACAGGTTCAGGATAAATGGCATTTTTAAGAACCTGCCTGAATGGCTGGCCGGTCAGCCTGAGATACTTATCGCATCTGCTGGTTTATGGTCTGACCGGCTTGCCCCGGAATTGCTCTTCCCTTCGCTTATTAATGCTGATACTACTGCCAAAAGGAACATTGCCTATTCACTTCCCAATTCAGTCATCCTTGATCTGGATTTTGTTATTGATACATTCAGGTTAAGGAAACTGAAAGCAGAGAATATTAATGGAAGCCTCAGTTATAAACCGGGTCTTGTTAATTTTAAAACTTTGAATTTAAACTCTCTGGACGGGATGATCTCCTGTAATGGTTTTATTGTTCAGAATAGTGATGATAAAGCTTTTAATACCCGGGGAAATTTTAATATTGAAGAAATTAATATCAAATCAGCATTCGAATCATTTAATAATTTCGGACAGGAATTTTTAACATCTGAAAACATCAATGGTAACCTTTCCGGCTTTATGTCGGTTATAATTCCATTAGACTCCCTTCTTAATATTGACGTTAAATCTATTACAACTGAAGGGAAATACAGGATTGTTGACGGAGCACTAATAGATTTTGAACCTGTAAAACAACTCTCTTCCTTTATTGAATTGTCAGAACTTGAAAATATACGTTTCGATAATCTTGAAAATGATATCTTTATAAGAAACAATGCTCTCTATATTCCCCAGATGGATGTAAACTCATCAGCAGCTGATCTCTCAATAAACGGCAAACATGGTTTTGATAAGGACTACGAATACCATGTCACGATTCTCCTTTCCGAAATTCTCAGCAAGAAATTAAAGAAACCCAGGCCCAACACAACAGAATTCGGAGCTATTGAGGATGATGGACTCGGACGCACTTCTGTCTTGTTAAAGATTGAAGATAAAGGTGAAGAGGTAAAAGTCGGATATGATGTGAAAGTGGCAAGGAATATTGTAAGGGATGACATCAGGGATGAAAAACAAACACTCAGAACAATTCTCAATGAGGAATATGGATGGTTTAAAAATGACACCACTGTTGTCGAAAAACCCGCAGAAAGAACAACACCGCGTTTCAGGATATTATGGGAAGAAACGGATACTTTAAGTAATGAAATCGAGGAGGAGCTACCCGTGGATGAAAAGAAGGAGAATCCTCTGAAGAATTTATTTAAAAGGAAAAGATGAGATCGTGATAAATTTACGTTATAGAACTCCGTGGATGCTCTTTCTTTTTCTGTTTGCAATACTTACAGGATCGGGGTCGCTTATTTATACACGTTATCTTGTAGGTATTCTTAAAGCCGAAGAAAGAAAAAAGGTAGAACAATGGGCTGAGGCCACCAGACTGATTATCCAGGCTGATTCCAGTCAGAACATCGATTTTCTATATTCTATTATCGAGACCAATACCACAATACCTGTCATACTCATCGATGAGAGAGACAGTATCATAAGTTCAGGTAATTTTGACGAAATACGGTTGCGTGATCCTCTGTACCTGAGA
>CAZOZU010000456.1:0-2253 GCA_964584355.1 uncultured Rikenellaceae bacterium | reverse complement strand
AATTATTCTTAAGGTACTTATCGGACTTATCATTCTTATTCTTATTTTGCTTTTTACAGTTCCCGTACTCTTTAAGGGTAAGATCAAGACAAAAGTCGAACAGGTAATAAATGAATCAGTAAATGCAAATGTTAAATTTGATGATTATAACCTGGGATTTTTCAGGAATTTCCCAAACCTCTCTTTTTCACTTAAAGGTGTTTCAGTCGTTGGGATTGATAAATTTGAAGGTGATACCCTTGCAGGATTCAAATCATTTGATATTGTATTCAATCTGTCAAGCTTGCTAAAAAAATCAGGCTACGAAGTTAAATCAATAATACTCGACAGAGCTGTTATAAATGCGATTGTCCTTGAAGATGGTTCGGCAAACTGGGATATTGCAAAGGATACAACTGAGGTTGAAGTAGAGGAGGTCGAAGCTGAAGAACCTGAAGAGGAAGCAGAACCACCAGGTCTTAAGGTTTTATTAAGGAAATTTGCCATAAGGAACAGTTCACTGTCATTTGTTGATGAATCATCCGATATGTCAGCATCTATTAATAACCTTAACTATAATCTGAAAGGTGATATGTCGGCAAGCCAGACAGACCTGGATATGTCGCTGAACATTGAAGAGGTAAGCTTTCTGATGGATGGTATTAAATACCTGAATAAGGCAGTTATTGATTCCAGGATCGCTATTCTTGCCGACCTGGAAAACTTTAATTTCACATTCGGTGAAAACTACTTTGCACTTAATGATCTGAAGCTCAATTTTTCAGGAATGGTAGCTATGCCGGGCGATGATATTGAAACTGACATTCAGATTGGAACCGACCAGACTTCATTCAAAACTCTCCTTTCTCTTGTTCCTGCAATATATATGAAAGATTTTGAAGACCTGAAAGCTTCAGGTGAATTTGCTTTAGAGGGGCTTGTGAAAGGTATTTACAGTGAAGCCGACAGTACTCTGCCCAATGTAAACCTTATCCTTTCAGTTACTGACGGACTTATAAGTTATCCCGACCTTCCGGAAAAGATAAGTAATATCAATATCAACACTGAACTTATAATTGATGGTAAAGACCTGGACAAAACAACAGCATCTGTTGATCTCTTTCATATTGAACTGGCAGGTAATCCGTTCGATATGACATTCAGCCTTAAAACACCGATTAGTGATCCTGATTTTAAAGGATCATTAACAGGTAAAATTAATCTTGACGCCCTCTCAAATGCTATACCTCTCGACAGTATTAGCCTATCGGGAATTATAGACATGTCGGTTAAAATGGCCGGAAAGCTTTCAATGATAGAAAAAGAACAATATGAGAGTTTCAAGGCAGGAGGAAATATAGGAATTCAAAAAATAATATTTTCCATGACAGGTCTGCCTGATGTACAAATTGATGAAGCCGGATTCGAATTCACACCTGCATATGCAGCTATGACTAAAGGTGATATCAGGGTAGGGGATAAAAGTGATTTCAGCATTACAGGAAGGCTTGAAAACTATATTCCATATATCTTTAGAGATGAGACCATTAAAGGCAAATTATCATTGCATTCCAACCTTGTTGATGCTACCGATATACTATCAAAGATAGCCACTGACACGACTGAGGTTGTTGAAGAAGATACCACTGCTCTAACACTTATCAGAGTACCTGAGAATATCGATTTCGATTTTGATGCGCTCATTAATGATTTTGAATATGATAATATTAAAGCACGGAATATTAAAGGACATATAATTGTGAGGGACGGTGTTCTGAGCATCAGGGAAACAGGATTGAATATACTTGGTGGATCGGTGGTTATGAATGCCGATTATGATACCCGGGATACACTTAAGCCGGTTATGAAGGCTGGTTTCAATATGCAGAATATTGGGATTAAGGATGCGTTTACAACCTTTAATTCTGTTCAAAGACTTGCTCCGGCAGCTAAAGGTATTGAGGGCAGGATGAACCTGAACCTTGAATTTGAAAGTCTTCTTGGTAATGATATGATGCCGGTGATCGAATCGATTTTCGGTGGAGGAAAGCTACAGGCTAAGGAAGTAACTCTTGTTGAGTCAAACACTTATGACATGATGAAAGGTGTATTGAAGCTAAGTGATAATTACAGCAATACTTTCAGAGATATAAATGCCAGTTTCAAGATAAGGGACGGAAGAGTTTATGTAAGTCCCTTTGATACTAAGGTTGGCAACATTAAAATGAATGTAAGCGGTGACCAGGGACTTGATCAGACTCTTAATTATCTGGT
>CAZOZU010000455.1:0-2257 GCA_964584355.1 uncultured Rikenellaceae bacterium | reverse complement strand
TGAAGGTACTCGGTATAAACTGCAGTCCCAGGAAAAAGGGTAACACTGAAATTCTTGTAAAGGAAGTATTAAAATCTATCGAAGCCAACGGAATTAAAACTGATTTCTTTCAGCTCGGAGGAAAAAAAGTTCATGGATGCATTGCATGTATGAAATGCAGGGAAGCAAAAGACGGACAGTGCCACCAGGAGAATGAGGTGCTTAACAGATGTATAAAGAAGATGGTTGAAGCCGATGGTATCATCATAGGTTCACCGACCTATTTTTCGGATCTGTCTGCCGAGGCAAAGGCATTGATCGATGTTGCCGGTTATTCACTTCGAGGTGCAGGCAATCCTTTAAAGAAGAAATTGGGTGCAGCAGTTGTTTCAGTACGAAGAACGGGTGCCATACATGCTTTTGACAGCATAAATCATTTCTTCCTTATAAATGAGATGATAATCCCTGGATCCTCATACTGGAACATAGGTGTTGCTAAAGAAAAAGGAGATGTGTCTGAAGATGAGGAGGGTATGAAAACAATGAGGGTGTTGGGAGAAAATATGGCATGGCTTTTAAAAAAGTTAAAGTGAGTTGAATGAGGTTGAAGAAGTTGAAGTATATTGATCACAACATCGCAGCTTTGCCCACCTACATTGTCAGATTAAGCCAAATATTATTGGCGAAGTCTGAAACGTAGTGAAGGTGGGATTGCACGATCCTAACCAGATGCTGCAGCTGCTTCGGATTTCTGTTTGTAATAATTCCTAATATAGAAGCCAGCCAGAACAAGGGCCTCATCATTGGTATAAGAATCTATAGTCCCTTTGAAACCTAAGGAATGATATTTTATTAAAAATCCGTTCTGGTTACTTACACTCCACCTTGTATTGAAAAAGTTGTCAAACTGCCATTTAAACTCATTACCGCGCAGATTTATCAAAGGTTTTCTTTTCCATTTAGTATAATTAATATTTCCAATCTCCTTATTATCAGACAGATCTATAATACGTGTTTCAGACTTAAAAACTCCTTTTGTTTCAAACAAAAATTCTTTACTATTTAATTTACACACAGATTTTTTTGCCCAGTTTTTATTTGCCACCTCTCCAGCAAGAGTATTATAATTATATATCTCAAATTTTCTGCTGAATAACTTTGTTTTCCAGGTAAGGTGTATTTCCATGGTAATCTAGTAATTTTCTCTCTCCACATAGTGTGTGTGAAGAAGCTCGTGGGAAACATGACTATTAGGTTTTCCAAGAAATTCCTTATAGACAGCAATTATCTCAGGATTCTCATGTGATTTTCGATATTGCATATGTTCATCCTCGGCATATACAGCTTTCATACGTTTTTCCCTGATTTCCAAACTTGTAGGAATAGGTTGTCCTCCTCCTCCGAGACATCCGCCCGGACAAGCCATTATCTCAACAAAGTGGTATGGTGATTTTCCTTTTCTTACCTGTCTCAATAATTTGTTGGCATTTGTAAGTCCGTGTGCAATGGCTACTTTAAGATTAACACCTTCAAGGAATTTCCATTCCTCCTTACAGCCATCAATCTTTATTGATGCTTCTTTCACACCATCCATACCACGGACAGGAGTAATATTAAGGTTTTTAAAAGGAACTTCACGTCCTGTCACTATCTCATAGGCAGTACGCAAAGCAGCTTCCATAACTCCACCTGTTGCTCCGAAAATTACAGCTGCACCTGTCGATTCACCCATTATTGAATCATGATGTGTTGGTTCGAGATTTTTGAAATCAATACCTGCCTGCTTGATCATTATTGCCAGTTCACGTGTTGTAAGGACAAAATCAACATCCTTATAACCGCTTGCACGCATTTCAGGTCTGTCGGCTTCATATTTCTTTGCCGTACAGGGCATTATTGATACTGATACTATTTTGGAAGGGTCAATCCTCTTTTTCTGAGCAAAATATGTCTTGGCAAGAGCTCCGAACATTTGCTGCGGTGATTTACATGTAGACACATTAGGCAGGAATTCGGAATACTTATGTTCAATAAATTTTATCCAACCGGGTGAACATGAAGTAAACATCGGAAATTGTATCTTTTTATCACCGTCAACAAGTGCTTTTTTCAATCTTGTAAGCAGCTCTGTACTTTCTTCCATAATTGTAAGATCGGCTGTGAAGTCGGTATCAAGAACTGAATTAAAGCCAAGTTGCTTTAGAGCTGTAACCATTTTACCTGTTACTCTTTCCCCGGGATCATAACCAAGATCCTCTCCGAGGGCTATTCTTACTGC
>CAZOZU010000454.1:0-2258 GCA_964584355.1 uncultured Rikenellaceae bacterium | reverse complement strand
TTTCTTATTCCATATAGCAGTAGCGAATGCCTCCATATTAGCATCTGTAAAATTTAAGTTTTTAATTTCAAAATCTGGCTCTAATGGCATGACTTTCGATTCCTCTGTATTAACAACTACGATTTTAAATTCACTTTCGCCTGTCTGAGAAAAAACTGTGTTGCCGATAGAGATAATCACAATAGATATGTATAAAAAAGTAATTATTTTCATAATAATCAAATTTTAGTTAAGTGTAGAATTAATTACTTTTTAAACTAATATTCAGTTAATTTTAAAAATAAAAACACATCTTTCACTAGATTGTGTGAAATTTCTAATCAGAATTTAGTATGTTTAACAGAGCACTGAAAGTGTTAAACTGTAATACATAGCGAAATTTATCTAAAAATTTTAAAAAAGTCAAATAAATTAGTAATATTAACAATATGAAAAAAGGTAAATTGTTGTTGATATTATCAATCTTACTGTTTTCAGCCGAAATCACGGCAAAGGATTACAATGCATCAATGTTTCTGTTGAATATAAAATTATATTATTTGTTCGGTGAATATTGATTCTAATTTTTAATAACACTAACTTTTTGATTATGAATATAAGATTAATATTAACGGGCATAATAATTGTTTACTTCAGTACCCTGTCATTTGGCCAGGTTACTGAAGGTGAAAAAAAGCTCCGTACACAGAGAGTTGACACAATAATGGGCTGGAAAACAGGTGGAATACTCGCTGTAAACCTCGCACAGACATCACTGACAAACTGGGCTGCCGGTGGACAAAATTCAGTGGCTGTTAATGGTATTTTCAGTCTCTTTGCTAACCTTAAACAGGATAAATCAACCTGGGATAATTCACTCGACCTTGGTTATGGTATTTTGAAGCAGGGAGGCAAGGATGAGGATCCTAAAAAGACTGATGATAAAATAGATTTCCTCTCCAAATATGGCAGAAAGGCATTCAGCAATTTCTATTATGCTGTACTTGTAAATTTCAAAACACAGATGACTCCCGGATATAATTATCCTGATGTCACAAATAAGATATCTGATCTTTTTGCTCCTGCCTATTTGTTAGCAGCATTGGGTATGGATTATAAACCAAATCCAAACTTCAGCGCATTTCTGGCTCCTCTCACAACCAAATTTACCTTTGTTAATAATGACAAATTATCTGCTGCCGGAGCCTTCGGAGTAGAACCGGGAGAAAAATTAAAAAGTGAATTCGGTGGATATCTGAGAGCCATTTATACTAAGAATGATTTTACCCGGGAGTTTCTAAAGGGTGTCTCACTAACCTCTAAGATTGATCTGTTCTCAAATTATGCAGAAAATCCCCAGAATATAGATGTGACATGGGAAAACCTTATTTCTATGAAAGTTAACAAGTATATTTCTGTCAGTCTGAATACTGTTTTGATCTATGATGATAACATTGAAATCGCTGTCGACAGAAATGATGACGGTACAATTGATGCCGGAGAACTGGCATCACCCGGATCGAGGGTACAGTTCAAAGAGATCTTCGGAGTTGGATTTTCCTATAATTTTTAATTATATTTAATCCTGTATTTTTATACATCATGAAAATGTGAGTAAAATAATGTCATTCTGATGGATACGGTAATCAACACGAAAAACCTGGCAAAACATTACGGAAGACTCAGAGCTGTCGATAACGTTACCATAAATGTAAAGAAAGGTGAAATATATGGCTTCCTCGGACTGAATGGTGCAGGGAAGACAACCACCATCAGAATGCTGCTGGGATTGATTAACCCGACTTCAGGAGAGGCTTTTCTTAATGGGGTAAAAGTAAATCCCGGCAACCCCGGAATGTGGAACAATGTCGGTTATCTTGTTGAGATCCCGTATTCATACCCCGATCTTACAGTAAGAGAAAACCTTGAAATAATAAGACGGCTCAGGTTTATAAAAGAGAGAAAGTCTGTCGATTCCATTTTAGGAAAATTAAAACTTGATCGTTATAGTGAAATTCGTTGTAAGAACCTCTCACAAGGCAATGCACAGCGCTTAGGACTGGCAAAAGCACTTATCCATAACCCTGAAATCCTCCTGCTGGATGAGCCTGCAAACGGCCTCGATCCTGAAGGTATTGTCGAAATAAGGGAAATGCTTAGGAATCTTGCTGTAAATAAAGGAGTTACAGTCTTGATTTTTTTATATTTTTTATTTTTGTTTTGATGTTTTGTATGAAGTATAGTAATTATTCATTATGTGTGTTTGTTTTTTGTTTTTT
>CAZOZU010000453.1:0-2268 GCA_964584355.1 uncultured Rikenellaceae bacterium | reverse complement strand
AAGCTCAGTGATTGATCTCGTACTTGGAAAAGGTCTTAGCAATCAAAGAACCAGAGTACCTGACCTTATCGGATTGAGACTTGAACCTGCCCGTGACAGGATCAATGAATCATCACTCAATCTTGGCACTTATATTTTTGATAATACCATCATCACCAGTGAGGATACTCTGAGTGCTTTCGTTTACAGGCAAAATCCTGATTACAGGGACGATGCAACAATACAGTTTGGATCATCCATGTATCTCTGGCTCACAGTTGATTCTCTGAAACTGCCCGCCGATTCGGTACTGGTAGCCTTGCCCGATACGGCACACTCCACTGTACATTTCCCCGGAGCAGCTATTTGATTCATATGATTAAAAAGTCAATATTAAATATCATTCTATTTTGTCTATGTATTAATCATGCTGAAAGCCAGGAGATTATCATAGGCCTGCAAACCAATACGTTACTAAAAAATCACATACCTTTATATACAGAATCCAAAGCATTAACCGCTGACACACTTGAGCTACCCTTCTTTGATGATTTCTCAGGCAGGTTGTTAGTACCCGATGGATCAAAATGGTCTGATAATTATGTCTTTATCAACAATACATATACTGATAAACAAATCACATCAGGAGTTGCCACCTTTGATGCCCTGGACAGTATAGGAGAATTATATGAAACTGCATCATCCATTTTATTTGAAGCTGATCATCTTACTTCAAAACCTCTTAACCTTGATTATCCTGCCGCCGAAAACATATATCTGAGCTTTTGTTATCAGGCCGGAGGACTTGCAGATATTCCTGAGGAGAATGACAGCCTCACCCTGCAATTCTACGCTCCTGCCGAGGATATATGGTATTCAGTATGGATGAGCTATGGTAACAGTTATCCTGACTTCAGGCCAGTTATCATTGGAATTGATGAATCACGGTTCCTCAAAAAAGGATTCAGATTCCGTTTCATCAATTATGCCAGCCTGAGTGCCAACCTCAATGACCTTTCACTTATAGGTAATTGCGACCAGTGGAATATTGACTATGTGCTACTCGACAAAAACAGGGAGCCGGGAGATACAACCTATACCGATGTGGCCTTTACTCTCCCACTCCGTTCCCTTCTCAATGAACATGAGGCAATGCCATGGAAGCAATTCCAGGAGATACAATATCAGGAAATGGGTGAAGCTGTAACAATACACTATCGTAACAATGATATAATTGAAAGAAATGTAACCAGGAATTTTGAGATATGGGATGTCTATAATAACACTCTTTCAAAGTTTTTTACTGCCGGGGCAATAAATGTTCTACCTGATTCAGCAGTTGACTACAATGCATATCATTATTATACATTCAATAGCAGCAACAATGATTCTGCACTGTTTATGGTCAAAAGCTGGCTCATTACGGATGACTTCGATCCAAAGGAGAATGACACAATGGTTTACTACCAGCATTTTAACAACTATTTTGCCTATGACGATGGATCCGCTGAGGGTGGATATGGTGTGAACGGACTTGGATCTAACAATGCAATGGTGGCTTACAGGTTCAGATCATACATACAAGACACTATAAGAGGAGTGCAGATCTGCTTCAACGACAGCTATATGAATTCAAACCGGCGACTGTTCGATATTATGATCTGGGATGATGCAGGAGACCTTCCCGGGGATATTCTATATTCACAGGAAGAGGTAATGGTTAAACTGGCTGATAACCTTAACGGATTTCATACTTATGTGTTTCCTACGCCCGTTCCTGTTGACAATACTTTCTACGTGGGCTGGAGACAAAGATCAGAAACATTCCTCAACACAGGACTTGATATAAACACTCCCCACAACGGCAGACAGTTGTACTATATCAACGGCAACTGGAACGTTTCACAAATATCAGGTTCTGTTATGATAAGACCCGTTTTGGGTCCTCCGCTGGTAACATCAGTTAATGACCTGCAATACAGAAATGAAAACATACTCCATTTCTGGCCTAATCCGGCCAACGATTTTATAATAATTGACCCTGAATTAGCATCAGGGGCTGCAGGATCATATAATATTTCAATTTTCGATCTGCAGGGACGGGAAGTTATTAATGTTCCCCTGAGAGATAGAATCGATATATCATCATTACATGAAGGCATATATATAATATCTGCTCACTGTAATGGAAGATTCGCAGGATACAATCGTCTGGTTATAACAAAGTAACTATCATAAATGGCTGAAGAGGAATTAGTTGAACAACAGGAGCTCTTTGAACATCACAGG
>CAZOZU010000452.1:0-2282 GCA_964584355.1 uncultured Rikenellaceae bacterium | reverse complement strand
GCAGGTGGGTCTATTTATGATTTTGCTCATTTCAATAAGAATTAATATATAAATCAAAAAACGATAAAAACAATAAAAAGCAAATAGCCTGGTCAAATGTGAATAGTTCGCTGCTCTGTAATATTGCAATAAGCAATACGGGAATAAAAGATAATACTATATTATTAAAATTATGTTTTTTGTATATGTAAGATGAAAGCACAAAAATTGCAAAAGCATTCAGTGTAAAAATAAACGCCCCTATCCACGAATAAATAAAAAACTGAGTAAAAAAACTGCCAGCATAAAGAGTTAAACCTCCGGGTAATGATAATAGTTCTTTATTAAAATCTAAACTCCAGAGAAATAGTTGGTTTTGTTCCAGATAAAGAATATGATACTTGTTGAAAACTGCAAAATAGAGGAAAAAAAGTAAAAATAATACTCCTGACAGAATATTCTTTATAATTGATATTTTTATTCTCTGAAACATCAGAAAATCAATTTATTCGATTTTTTGTTCTGTTCAGCAGGAATGAAAGGAGGATGTCATTTTGAGACATCCTCCTCAGTTAAATCATATCTGCTTACTATATCAATAGCCCCAGTTTTGTATAAGCTTTGGATTCCTGTCTATAGCAGCCTGTGGAATTGGATTGAAATACATTTTCTGTGTAAATGTATGAGGATGGTTAAGTGAAACCGGTGTATATGTCCATACTCCACTGTTATCTGCAGGGACAGTATTCTCGATCTTCATCCCGTGAAGATCTTTGTTCATCTCGACCATTGCATCCTTCCAGCGCCATAAATCATACAATCTGTGACCTTCGTATACAAGCTCAATCCTCCTTTCACGTTTAATGGCATCACGCATCTCAGCCTGTGTTAAGCCTGCCGTAAGAGGAGGAAGATCTGTTCCCGGTCGCTGTCTGATAGCATTAATTGCTTCATAAACGGATGCATCCGGGCCTACAGCTTCATTCTGTGCCTCAGCATAGCTCAACAAGACTTCTGCATAGCGGTAATATATATAATTCCTGCCATCCTGGTTGCCACCTCTCGGATGAGCGTTATCCAGTCTCTTCTTGAAATAATAAGCTGTATTACCGACATCATCGCCCCCGAAGTCTATCTCGTTAAGCGAGGGATTGACCTTATCGATACGTGTATAGATAGTATCCCATGTTGTCATCCAGTCTTGTTTGTACGGAGCTCCGTCGTAAACAATGAAATCGTAGAATCTTTGTTCACGGCCGACATAAGGATCCTGATCATCATAGCCTGAGGCAGGATCGGCAATATCAAGTCCGTTTGCCATCTGGTATTCATCAACAAGCTCCTGGGTAGGACAGTAGTTACCCCATGTATAGTAGGTTCCTAAAATCCATACCGGGCCTCCGTATGTATCAAAGGTCTGTGCCATTGTTGTTCCAACATGCTGCCTGTCCCATACGACCTCACAATTGTACTCATTGGCTTCGTGCCAGAATTCTTTCATGGGGGAGAAAAGTTGGTAATCTCCTGAACCGTTATGTCCGTATGTGTCAATGAACTGTTTGTTGGTTGCAGCTGCATCGGCCCAACGCGACAACTGATAATCTGCAAAAGACTGCAGGTTATCCGGGGAACGTGGCACAGCCGGATCATTTGAATTATATGCCGGGCTCGCCGCAAACAGCTGGATCCATCCTTTAAGGCAGAGTGCAGCACCCAGGGTTGCTCTTCCGGCATCTGCATCGCCATTGTTATATTTCACAGGCAGATAGCCATTCGTAACTATCGAGCCCAGTTCATTGACAATGAAATTGAATGTTTCTTCGAATGAGCTTCTTGGAAGATTAATCTCAGCCTCGGTCATTGTCAACCTGTCCTGTGGTTCTGTGACGATTACAAGTCCCCCGAGCTTCATAAATATTTCACTTAAGAAATATGCTCTAAGGAATCTTGCCTCATCCATACGTTTATTGTACCAGGTGTCTGAGTAATTATCCTTGTTTTCAGTTATTTTGGCAATGAACGTATTGATCCTCCTGACCGTGGTATAGATACTATTCCAGCCAACATATGAGGAAGGACCTGTGGTACCAAACCATACTGAACCACCAGCACCACCTGCAGGATCAACTATTCCTTTCTTCCAATTATAGGAAGTATAGTAGAAGCCTGCATCATTGTCAGATGTAAAGTTATCGAGATTATCAGGTTGATTACCCTTGGCCTCAAGCCTATTGTAGCAAGTATTCAGATATATGTCTGCATTACCTTCAGATGCCCACATCGTAGCATCAGTCAGAGTCGAT
>CAZOZU010000451.1:0-2284 GCA_964584355.1 uncultured Rikenellaceae bacterium | reverse complement strand
GTTATAACCGCTCTGGTAAACGATAGTGATCCGGGTAAATTATATAACAGGTACTATGAATCAATAGAGGCAGTATCACCGGTGACACGAAGCCTGACAAGTAATGAAACGGATGTCTGGACAACAGCTGTTAATAATTTCAATAATGGTAACTACCAGACAGCATCAACTGGGTTCTCAGAAATTATTTCTCTAAATACTCTGTCAACTCAACCCCGTTTTTACCTGGGAATTTGTCATCTGGCTATGGGTGACTATAGCCAGGCTGTTACTCTTTTCAATGTTGTAGTAAACGAGCATGGAGAATTTGCCAGGGAAGCAGAATGGTACCTGGGACTGGCATATCTTAAGCTGGGTAATACAGAAGCAGCATCGGAATGTTTTAAGGAGCTCTCACAGGTACAAGGATACTATTCCGAACGATCAGAAGAGATCCTTCGTCGCCTGAAATAAACTGCCAGTAATAGAGTAGCTATCACTATAAATCCTGATAAAGTAATAATTATCAATAATTTGCGATATGATACCGGTTTATTGTTGCCCATAACCTCGTATGCAGCCCAGTAATACGGATCAGAATATGTCGGTGTGGAATTAGTCATAAAATCGAGCTTCGCTTTGTTTAGTGCCACATCCTTACTCATACCCCGGTATAAATTCTTATAGAAGTCAGTTATTATCCCGGCACTTTTTTCATCGTTAACTTCCCATGATGTCCTGACTACCGATGATGCTCCTGCCAGTATGATGCTGCGTGCCATGCTCATCAGTCCTTCACCGTGATATAGTGTCCCTGTTCCTGAATTACAAGCGCTGAGGACTACCATCGGCGATGGTATCCTTAACAAACTTATTTCATAATTATAGAGCCTTCCGTCTTCAAGAGTATCATCTTTTGTATCAAATGCAAGCCAGGAATATTTTGATGTTATGGTATCGGTAACAGAATGCATCGATAGGTGAAAGACAGCAAATTGACGGATTGAATTTCTGAAATTGGTCTCTGTGGCCATGCTGCCAGCAAAATGTTTTCCCCTGAATTTTTTAAGTATTGCTTTTATCTCTTTTTCCGCACCGGGAAGATCTCCCGAAATTTCGTTGTCACCATAATAAGGTGAAAATGCCACTACCCTCGCTCCTTTCAGGTTTTTGTCAGACCCTCCGAACAGCAGTGATGATGAATAGCCATAAGAGATGATATAATCGCGAACAAGAAATGGAAGATTCTCATAATCAGACTTGTCCGGTGAAGACAGATTTTTAAGGAATGCTTCAAACGGAAGCCATGCTATCTCTTCATCGGGTATTATAATGAGCCTGTTCCCGGCAAATGTTTTTTCAACAGGCATTAATAAATTTTTGTACATGAAATTCAGGGCAACGGTATAATCCCTGAATTCACCTTCCCGGTACAAAGAATTACCGTGATCCCTGATTATCTTTGCATTTTCAAGAAAAAGAGAATCGAGGTATGTTTGCCGAAAATCGATATTATCCCTTGTGATACTGAAGGTATAAAGAGTCCGTTTGCCATCTTTGTTATGGTTTGACAGGAGATAATCGACAATAGTCTCATTACTGCCAAGCTGTTCCTGTATCTCACCGACAGTTAGTGGTATTGTTTTTTCCAACAGTATACTCAGCTCAGGAAAGTCAGCAGTTATCTCCTCCTCGATCTTTTCAAGTTCACGGTTCATATCAAACAGGTCATCTTTCCATAGAGAGAGTTTATTGCTGTCGGGATTTGTTTCTTGTGTCTCCTCAAGGATAAGATTATTATAGGCAGCTATATTGGATGAAAGTTCTGTTTTTCTGTCATAGAGAGAGTCAGGAATACCGGATGCAAGCAGCAGGTCATTTTCGGTTATCTCATTACGAAGCACTGCCGCCTTGGCCTTCGCTGTGATATCATACATCCGGTTGATATATGACCTTTCTTTTGTCAGACTGAACAGGTTATTCGCGATATGCAATGCACTCATGTATGTCTCTTTTTCATTCTCTGCCAGATACATACGGCTCTCTTCAGTGAGATAATCATTTCTGATCCTGTCGATAAGCTGCAATGCAAGATCAATTGTTTCGAGACTCTTATTAAGCATTTTGAGCTTTTGTGTAGTATCATTTTGTACATCGGCATAAAGATCAAATGCTTTGGCTTTGCCTTTCAATACTTCTAATAACCGAATATTGAACAGGGAAGAATCAATCTGAGGATTATAGAAAATATCAGAATTATTGAAGTTGGGGTTAATTGCAATAAGTGCTTTTTGATAATATTTTA
>CAZOZU010000450.1:0-2287 GCA_964584355.1 uncultured Rikenellaceae bacterium | reverse complement strand
ATGTATTATTATGTAAGTGCGGATCTGTACCGCAGACACCGGTAAAAGCCACTTCAACAAGGGTGTCTGTCTCCCCTATTACAGGAATGGGGACATCTCTAATTTCCGTAGCTCCGGGAGCATCAGCGTATTTTACTACGGCTTTCATTTTTCCCATAATTCATTTTTTTAAGAGTATTATAAAATAAATAGACTCAGTATCCAAAGTACCAATCCTGCAGTTGTTCCTATTACCAAGGTACCAAGACTCTGGACCTTATAACCTGTCTTAATATTCATATTTGACATCTGAGTAACGATCCAGAAAAAACTGTCATTGGCATGTGAAATGACCATCGCACCGGCACCTATTGCAAGTACTACTATTGCTTTGCCTATTTCAGTATCATATCCAAGGGCCGGTAAAAGCGGGATAATGATCGAAGATGTGGTTATCAGAGCTACAGTGGATGAACCCTGGGCTGTTTTTATTGTTGCTGCGATTATAAACGGCAACCAGATACCCAGATTAATTTCTGAAATATACCTCCCAATAGCCTCAGCCAGTCCTGAATTCTGTAACACTCTTCCAAAAACGCCACCTGCACCTGTTATCAGGATTATTGTCGCAGCACTAACCATTGCTTTGCCGACCCATCCCTTTTCTGAAAACATCCCTTCCTGCTTTTTTCTGGGTAACATAAAAGCCAGTAGTACTCCTATTAGCAATGCAATAACCGGTTGTCCTACAAATCCGATCAATGACCTTAAAGCACCTTCTCCCATCGGATTCGTCGGAAAATCGGAAATTGACTTAATTACGATAAGTATTATCGGTAAGAAGACAGGACTTATTGCTTTTAATGCTGAAGGAGCTTCTTTCATTTTGGCATTAATTTCACGTTCAGATATGTCGGGATTGGGATCAATCTGCGTTTTTGAAGCATATTTTACTGAGAAGAACCAGCCGGTTATCATAGCTATCAGGCTAACCGGTACACCAATAAGAATCACTAAACCCAGGTTTGCATTTAGTAAACCAGCTGCAGCAATAGGTCCGGGAGTCGGCGGCACCAGGCAATGAGATGCAGTAAGTCCAAGACTTAAAGCAATGGCCGGACCTGCCAGTGATATCTTTGCTCTTTTTGCCAGAGCTTTGTTAAGAGGCGAAATAATAACGAAACTTGAATCAGAGAATACCGGTATCGAAACAATCCACCCTATTATTGACATAGCTAGCGGGATACGTTTCCTGCCAATGAATTTCAGTATCTTGTCTGCAAGAGAATATGCACCACCCGAGGATTCAAGAAATATCCCTATTATGGTTCCTGCCACTATTACAATCCCTATATAACCTAAAGTGTCACCGAATCCCTTGCTAATAGAATCAACAATTACATCAAGTGGCATACCTGTAAAAATCCCAAACCCCACTGCTGCAAACAACAAAGCAAGAAAAGCATGTAGCTTTATTTTCGTAGAGGATAGAACAATGAAAACGATACAAAGTATCAGAATAACTATCAATAATACATCACTACCACTCAAAATATTAAATTTTATTCTATTACAAAAGTGTTAAAGAATGCGGTTCAAGTTGTGTAACTATTTTAACTGGTTTAACAAAAAAAGTGTTGTATTTATAATATTGAATTTACAGCATTTATTATATTATCGCTTGTCAGTTTATATTCTTCAAGGAGTTCATCATAATTGTGTGCTGACTTTCCAAACATATCTTCGATAGCAACATGCCTGAACGGGATGCCGAAACCTCTCAGACTAAAAGTTATTACGCTTGCCAGTCCTCCGATTAATGAATGTTCTTCGGCAGTAACCACACCTTTCATATCCTGTGCCAGTCGTTTTATCGCTTCTTCATCAACAGGTTTTAATGAGCTTACATTCACAACTCTGACTGAAATACCTTTCTTTTCCAGTTCTTCAGCTGCCATGAGAGCTTTTGATACCATTATACCATTTCCAAAAACGACAATGTCTTTCCCGTCCCTTAACATGTAAGGTTTTCCAATAACAAACTCCTGATCTTCAGGAAACACATCAGGAAGGTCATGCCGGTTCAGACGAATATATACAGGTCCGTTATAATCTGCTACTTTAAGTATTATTTTTCTTGTTTCAATCCCATCAGCCGGGGCCAGCACTTTCATATTAGGTATTGCCCTCATAATCGCGATATCTTCAACAGATTGGTGGGTGGCGCCGTCACCGAAATCAGAAAGGCCTGCACTTGATCCTATTATTTTCACATTTAGCGCTGATATGCAAATACCTTGCCGTATCT
>CAZOZU010000449.1:0-2291 GCA_964584355.1 uncultured Rikenellaceae bacterium | reverse complement strand
TATACTTCCTGTTGTTGCAGGATTTACCTTTAACCTGTTTGCAAAAAGAGTAGCCAGCCGCAAATCAACGATAGGTCAGTTAATAGCTTATCCGGTTATAATAATACTTACAACCCTTGTATATGCTAAATCAAAAAATGCCGGATTAGCAGAT
The DNA here is from genome assembly GCA_964584355.1 of uncultured Rikenellaceae bacterium. Lineage (GTDB taxonomy): Bacteria > Bacteroidota > Bacteroidia > Bacteroidales > VadinHA17 > LD21. The sequence goes on along the minus strand of CAZOZU010000449.1, from coordinate 2,137 downwards.
TTTACTATCCGGTTCCTTATATCTATGGGTTGGTTCTATTTTCTTCCGATAGTCGGTGCAATGATCCTTTCGAGGTATCTTAAGGGAGATAATAAAATAATGGAAAGGGTGTTGTCTCTTATTTCCATGGTAGGAATTGCAGTTATTGTGACTGTAATAACTGCTTCAGGGAGAGATAGTTTATTGCAAGTGGGATTATTACTGATACTAAGCAGCTTGTTACATAATTTTGCAGGGTACACGCTTGGATATTCTCTGGCATGGATCACGGGAATGCCGGAGAAAGATCGACGGACAGTCGCTTTCGAAGTTGGGATGCAGAATGGAGGTCTTGCATCGGGACTGGCCTTACAGATGGGTAAAATAGCAACAGTGGGACTAGCCCCTGCTATTTTTGGTCCACTTATGAATGTTACAGGTTCAGTACTTGCCAACTGGTGGCGTGGGAAACCCGTCAGGGAATATCAGCCTGAAATGAAGAAAGAATCAGCTCCATAGTCGGTCATGAGAACGCTTATCATCCCATTCAGGTGTCGGATCAAAATAGCCTTTTGCCCTTGGGTGAAGATGTTTCTTAACTTCTTCATCGTTTAACTCGATACCCAACCCGGGTGCATCAAGAGGTACATTAGCAAAACCTAAGGTAATCATAGGCTGACTGCCGGTCATTCTTACAAGGCTTTCCCACCATGGATTGTCAACACTGTGGTGTTCCAGTGACAGGAAGTTCTGGGTTGCCGCTGCACAATGTACATTAGCCATTAAGCATACTGGTGTGCCTGCCATATGCATTGCCATTGCCACACCACACTCTTCAGCATAATCACCTATCCTTTTTGTTTCAAGCAATCCTCCTGATGTTGCAAGATCAGGATGGATAATATCTACTGCCCGGGCATCTAATAAAGGCTTGAATCCGTCTTTCAGCATATAAATATCCTCACCCGTACAGGTAGGCGTTTCAATAGCATCTGATACAGTTTTCCACTGATCGGTGTAGAACCAGGGAACCATATCTTCGACCCACGCGAGCCGGTATTTTTCCATAGCCCTTCCGAAACGGATGGAATTATTTATATCGAAATGTCCGAAATGATCTGCACATAAAGGCATTTCATATCCAACAGCATTTCTTACCTGTTCAACATATTCAGCCAATCCGGCTAATCCCTTATCTGTTATCTGTACCTGGGTAAAAGGATGAAGTGTATTGCCGTACCCCATATAAGTTCTGAGATCATATTGTCCTGTGGCACCATCCCAGAATTTTGAGTTTACGATTGTATCTGGCTGATTTGCAACAACATGTATCCCAAGGTCCATCTTCAGCCATGTAAATCCCTGTTCTTCAACTCTTTTTTTCATTGTCTGAGCAAACATTACAGGGTCTCTGGCCCCGGGTGTATCTGCATACAGGCGTATTTTATCCCGGTATCTGCCACCAAGGAGCTGCCATGTGGGTACACCATAGGCTTTACCGCAAAGATCCCAGCAGGCCATTTCCACTGCTGAAACGCCACCTCCCTGCCTTCCATGATATCCATATTGCCTTATTATCTTGAATATCATTTCAACATTGCAGGGATTAAGACCGAGAATTCTGCTTTTAAGCATGAGAGCATATCGTTCATCAGCACCGTCTCTTACTTCTCCGAGACCATATATTCCCTGATTGGTTTCTATTTTTATTATTGCAGTTCGTCCTACATTACCAACCACGGCAACACGCATGTCGGTTATCTTCAGGTCCGATGGGCTTGAAGCCCTGCTTACCCTTGATGTTGTATGTGCAATAGTATCCTCGATCGAAAGCGACATAAGTCCTCCAAGAGCTATTCCTCCCATAGCACTTTTCTTAAGAAAGCTGCGTCGGCTGTTATCTGTTTCCGGATTTTTGATCTCATTCCTCATTGTTTCAGCTTCAGCTTTCTCCATCTGCCTGTTCTGTTCCTTTATACTTTTTATAATCTATTTTAAAATGAACTCCAAAATAATTTTTAACATAAGATAATACAAAATAATTAAATTTAAAATAAGATATAAAAATGAAGACAAAAACTACAAATAAAAAATAAAAAAAAAAAACAAACCCAAAAACAAAAAAAAAGGTACTACACATAACTAACTAATTCACAAA
>CAZOZU010000448.1:0-2299 GCA_964584355.1 uncultured Rikenellaceae bacterium | reverse complement strand
CAGCGCGTCCGGTAACCAGATCGTCAAGTACTTCACTGGCATTGGTTTTGCTTTCACCCTCTTTATCAATTACCCATCCTTTTGGAATATCTTTTCCTTTACGTGCATGTAACTCTATCTTTCCCCTTTGAGTAATAGATGTTGCACAGTCAATTAAGAACGGGAAGGGTTCATCGCTGGGCATCCCATAGGTTAACGGATTGGTTCCCAGCATGTTTTCCACACCAAACGTGGGAGCAATGGATGGTCGTGCATTCGTACCGGTAATGCCGATCATATTCTCACGAACCGCCATTAAAGCATAATAACCCGCAATACCATAATGTGAAGAGTTACGTACTGCCACCATTGCCATTCCATATTTTCTGGCCTTTTCAATAGCCAGTTTCATGGCTTTGTATGAAATAACATGCCCCATACCGTTATTCCCATCAAGTAAAGCTGTGGCAGGTCCATCTTTTGCAATTGCAATATTGGTTATCGGATTTAGTATACCATCTTTGATACGATCAAGATAAATACTTTTCAAGCGATTTACTCCGTGGGAGTCAATACCAAATTTATCGGCCTGCAGTAATACATCACTTATAATTTTCGCGTCCTCCACGGGGATGCCTGCTCTTACCATTACATCAACAGTAAATTTTTCAATAATTTCAAAAGGAATAAATTTTTGCTCCATTTCTATGTTTTTTTCAGGTTTTATTATTATGCCAGTTAAATATAAAAACTTCCTGCTAATAATACTAAATTATTATTAATCCTGAGAAAAAATAGTCTGGTAAATTAAATCTACCAGACTATTCCTGCAATGGCATGTCCATACCATTGAACAACTAATACCATTAAACCATTAAACCGTTAAACCACTAAACCACTGCACCATCACAACGCAAACCAATAAGATAACTTTATAAGGAATATATCATGTGGTACTATATCGAACAAATCTTTCATATCGCTGCCATACGAAAAAACACCACCGGATGCAGAACTTGTACGTCCCTGCGACCATACAAGATAAAGTACTGAACCAGGCAGATATTCCCATCTTACAACAAGGTTCGACCTGAATTGCCTGAAATTAAAATCAGGATTTCCAAATGTGAAATCATCAATTCCATCCGTGTCTTCATCAATTGCATAGATATTGTTTTGCGGGTCGAAATTTATTTCAGATGATTCAAAAACATGAAACCTATTCGTATATTCATCTGCCTTTGGATCTGTAATGATTTTATAATCATTATAACTTCCTGCCGACACAAATGGTTGTCCGTAATATTCTATTGTCAGTTCCGGGGTTATAGTATAATTGATCCTTAATACAAAACTGAGAGTTTTCATCTCAAGATTGCTGAATATATATTTTGAATTACCATTGTTATAATTTGTTGTAACATACTGTAATTCCTTATTCTGAATGCTGTATTCAGGATCAATGGATATTAACATTGAATTAATAGGTCTTATTTCCAGTCCGCACCAGTAACTCTTATAGCGACTGCTCTTTTTATCGCCAAGCGCAAGATAACCGCCGGTATAAAATGTGACATTCTTTGACTGGTCAGTGGAAATGTTCAGATTCAACCCCCAATCTCCCGGAGAAATAAAAGAGGGACCTCCACGTAAAAAAGTTGTCGAAGTACTTTTACTTTCACGTGTAAATGAACCGTTCAGAGACCATCTGTTTTTAAACTGTGTATTAAAGTTCATGTTAGTTAAAAATGATGTCACTTCTCCAGAGAAATTCAAGTACATCCAATAATTAGTGTTCAGGTAAAAATTGTTAAAGATGAAAAATGGATTTCGCATGTAATATGCTACCCAGGTTGCATGATGAATGATATCAGAATATCTCATGTATCCCACATCATTAAACTCCAGACCCGGTGAACGCAGTGTAAGACTCGATTCAAACTGTAATTTTTTCTGACTACCTCTTCCAAACTTAATATTACCACCATAACCACTTAACATAGTTGCTGTTGAATCAACAGAAAGGTAATCAGCATCAGGCCTCTGGAAATAGCGTGCTGAGGATCTCTGCAGGTTAATAATTGCTTCCTCTTCACCCCCGATATGACTGAATTCGGCATTACCTGCCACATACCATGTACGTTCTTTCCAGTTGTGATGAAAATCTATTCCTCCCGCATACGCACTTGAAGGAAGGTAATTCATTGCAGGATTTTCGATATCTCTGTTAACAGCTGTTAGTATTCCTCCGACTACCGTTTCACCCTTATTGAAATCCTGCTTGAGTCTTCCAATAAAATAGTTGGTCAATGGTTCCACG
>CAZOZU010000447.1:0-2313 GCA_964584355.1 uncultured Rikenellaceae bacterium | reverse complement strand
GTCGACACTCTCACGATCGATCTTAACACTCTTTGATTCAATCTTCGAGATCTCTACAATGTTATCAATGATCTCAAGCAGATGATCGGAGCTCCTGGAGATAATATCCAGATATTCTCTCCTCTTTTCGGGACTCTCGGGATATTCGTCGAGCAGTGTGGAAAAACCAACAATAGCATTAAGCGGAGTTCTAATCTCGTGTGATATATTATGCAGGAAAGCTGCTTTCAGTCGTTCGCTCTCCTCGGTTTTATTTCTTGCTTCAACAAGCTCTTCAAGAATATGTCTCCTTGAATTATCATCATATAAAGTGCCGACAGCGCCTATAACATTTCCTGTCTCATCATCGATTATTGGAACTGAAGTATCGAGGATCCATTTTCTCCCTCCCCCGGGAAGCCTGAAAAGAATCTCCGCCATGTAATTATTTATTTCGCCAGTAAGAAACTTCCTCCGCGATTTTACGGGATCATCCGGGATATTATCGGAAAGAGGAATGATCTCTTCAATCATCTCAAAGAAGAGTTTTTCAGTTAAATCTTCGGGCGAGATGCCGAGAAGCTGTGTTACCCCAGCCCCCATATTGAGATAAATTCCTTCTCCCATCTGTGGCCCGAAGATTAACTGAAAAGGTACACCCTCAGCATATTCAATTGCCTGACTAATAATAGTACCGGCATCGGGGATTTTTTCCTTCTCATCCCTGCTGAGGTGATAACCATGATTGTATTGTGACTTTGCTATCCTCATATATATTCTAAAAAAATTATTTCTGCATCTTTTGAATGCTGTAATATATCAATACTTAACTCTTCCCATTTTTATGGAAACAGTAAAGTACACAATATCAGCAACATGTAAAAACATGTTGTATTCTCCCCTATTTTTTTCTATGATATTATCTAGAATGGCATCAAATTGTTACCATGAAAAAGCACTTTTTTTTTGTTTAATTGAAAAAAAGTCTAATTTTGATGTGCTGTTTTTGCCCCCGCAAAGAAATATCAGCAGTAGTGAAAGAATATTCCGACAACGAGATCATCGAATGTCTCCGCAACCGTCAAAGCTATGTGGTGCATTATCTTTCTGATCAGTGCCTCCCCATGATTAAGTACATGGTTACCCATATGGGTGGTACTTATGAAGATGCTAAAGATGTTTTCCAGGAGGGACTGATGATAATCCTTGAAAAGATAGATAACAGGGAATTTACTCTTACCTGTAAATTCAGGACATTTATTTATTGTATCTGTGAAAATCTCTGGAAAACAGCAATAATTAAGAGACAAACAGCAGCAACATACCTGCAAAACAGTGCTGCTACTGAAGAAGAGACAGATATCTCAGAACAACTTGACGATGATCTCCATTTGGAGATATTCCGGAAGGCATATGATAAAATCGATAATACCGGGAAAAAAATACTGAAACTTTACTGGGAAGGCTTTTCACCACAGGAGATAGCTGAAAAACTGAATTATACCTATGGATACGTGAGAAAGAAAAAAAGTGAAGCACAGGCTCAGCTAATAGAAAAAGTCAGGAGCCATCCCGAGTATAAGAATATGAGAATGTCGGAAGAGATTACAAAAAATGTTATTCATTGACGGTATTTTTTACAAGACAAAAGATAAAAGGAATCCTCCTTCGCCACCGCCTTCGGCAAGTCTCCGGCGGTCAAGAAGGCTTCGGAGGACAATGAAAGATAAAAGTAAAAAGAAAAAAATAAATTGTATTCTTGCTGATGAACAGTAATAATAGAAATATCAACGGGAAATCCTCAGGTAATAGTGAATGGAATGATTCTTCAATTTCATTTGAGGATTATGCTCTTTTACAAAAGATCGGCAGGTACCTGAAGGGTGAACTCGATACCGAGGAAGTGAAAAACGATCCTGGTTATGAGGCAATTAACAGGAATGTTAAATCTATGTTATCTGATCATCAGTTTGATACTGGAAACGAGATGAATAGGAGATTCATCATTGAAGCCATGGCCGCTAAGACAGATGAAGAAAAAATAAAAGAGGAGATCAGGGAGGTCAAACAGGAGATAAGCCATAAAAAACTGAATGAGATATCATCGGATTGGGTTAAGGAGTGGCATGAGAAGAAACAGGGCAACGGGAAAAAAGACCCGAAGAAAGAAGCGATGAGGGAATATATTTCCGACTCACTTGAACAGGATGCTGTTGTGAGAACAACAGAACCTGATGCCGGGAAAAAATCCGGATTGCGAAGATCACTTGTGATAAGATATATTTCACTTGCTGCTGCGGTTATTACCGGGGCAGTAATCGTTATAACCGCTCT
>CAZOZU010000446.1:0-2333 GCA_964584355.1 uncultured Rikenellaceae bacterium | reverse complement strand
GGACTACCTCAACTACCTCAGCTACTTCTTCAACGACGGGTTCAGCAGCTTCAACGATTTCCTCTGCTTCCTCAACAACAGCTTCAGCTACTTCTTGAACTGGTTCCTGGACTACCTCAACTACCTCAGCTACTTCTTCAACGACGGGTTCAGCAGCTTCAACAATTTCCTCCGGTTCCTGAACTACCGGAGCCTCGGCAACTTCTTCGATCTCCTCATTTTCCCTATTACCTTGTCCTCCACCATGAGCAATCCGCTCAAATACATAGTAATATACTGAATCGTTTTGAGGCAGATTTCCTGAAACATACTCTACTGGTAACTTCCAGTAACCCTTTCCATCAACAAAAACATCTGTTATATCAAATACATTGACATTGTCCCCATTCAGTTCGACGAGTGTTACCCGTCCCCTTCCTGTAGCACCAGTTGTTTTATCCCAGGTCTCGTACCAGTTGGTCTGGTCCTCACCTTTTATGTCATTCTTATCAACAATAATAAAGTCAACCCCGGATATGTTTTTACTATTATACCTGAAGATTCCGTTTCCGGGATCACTGACATCAGTTATTGAACTGAACCTGTACCCTATGCTTCTTTTTACACCTGAAGCCCCTGGTGTAATTTTGGTATCCTGATCCTTATCTTTATTATCTTTTCCAGGATTATTCTTCTGGGCATAGGAAACGGCACCAATAAGTGTGAATACCAAAAAAAGAATAATAGTTCTCATGATTCATTTTATTCTTTTACACCCCATTTTTTCAGAAGGTATTCCGACATAAGCACATCATAGAAATTATACTTGGCAAAGCCTGATACACCTTCAGATTGCTCATTATACATTTTCTGCACGGCTTCAATCAAAGCCGGACTGTCACCATTAATGGCATCTATGCTGTTCAATGCAAAATTCCTGCCAGTCATGTCATAGCTTACAGTATCGCTTAAAATATTAATATATGCCTTAACTGCAGCATCTTTTTCTCCAAGACCGTATAATGCTTCTGCCGCTAGGGTTGCCACTGAAGCTGATTTATCACCTGAAGCTTCCAGTAAAGCAGGAATTGCTTCCCTGCCATTATCTTTAAGGATTAAAAGTCCGGTTGCTCCCCAGTAACGTATGGCGCTATTATCATTTTTCAGGTATCCAACAAAGTCATCCAGATGGGCTGGTCCTCCAAGAACTGCAAGATCCGATGCCTTAACAAGTTCTTCAAAAGGACATGATGTTGATCTTACATAATCGTACATAGATTTATCACCTGCAAGTACACCATATTCTGTTTCCGGAATTACACCTGCATCCATGGTTTCCATCCGCCAGTCATCAAGTGCCTTACTTAATCTTTCCTTAATTTCAGCATAGCCCGGGTCATCAACAAGGTTATTTATTTCCCACGGATCATTATCCACATCATACAGCTCTTCCACTGGTTTGGGAAGGAAAAATTTGCTTTGCACTTCATTCGTCTTTCCTGCCTTAAACGCATCCTCCCATGACTGGGCTGAAGGCGCAATGAACATATAGTCAAGATGCTGCATAGTAATGCGGAAGGGCATGTAATTCCTTATATAACGACATCTTTTATCCCTAACAGCCCGAACCATATCATAGCGTTCATCCATACGAAGCCGTGATGTAAATAAAAATTCCGGATCCTTTGTTTTCTGTTTTCCCAGAAATGCTTTACCCTGTATGTAATCAGGAACAGGAACTCCTGCTATACTTAATAATGTCGGTACCAGGTCGACAAAATTTATTATCCGGTCAACTTTATCTCCCGGATTTTTGGAGGGATAGAGATATTTGTATTTTTCGGGTATTCTTACAACAAAAGGTATCTGTGTCCCGGTTTCGTACATAAACCGTTTGCTCCGTGCCAGGATTCCCCCATTATCACCGTAATAAAATACAATTGTATTATCAGCCAGACCGCTTTCCTCCAGTTCCTTCAATAACGATCCAACCCAGGCATCCATATCTTCAATTTTGTCATAATACTGTGCCCAGTCATGTCTCATTTCGGGTGTATCAGGATGATACGGAGGTAATGTAACCTTATCAGGTTCGTGTCTTAGTTCATCAGTAGGGATGGACCGTTGAATACAGCTTTCATGGCTTATCATTGAATTGAATACAGCAAAGAAAGGTTTCCCTTCAGGCCGGTTTTTATAATGAGCCTTGTTGCTGCTTTCGTCCCATATGGCATTGGGATCAACACTGCTTGTATTATAATCGGTCTTACTGTTATTGGTACAATAATAACCGACTTCACGCAGATATTCAGGATAAGTGCGAACAATATCGGACTTGGCAAAATTGCTTCTCA
>CAZOZU010000445.1:0-2336 GCA_964584355.1 uncultured Rikenellaceae bacterium | reverse complement strand
ACCTGGGGACTGATTTCAATATTGTCAAAAAGAGCGGTTCATGGTTTAGTTACGGAGAAACCCGGATTGGACAGGGACGAGATGCCGTTAAACAGATACTCAGGGATAATCCCGAATTATACGACGAACTTAAATCTAAAGTATCTGAAGCCCTTAAGAAACAATAAACATTAAAATACCATTACCGATGAAAAGATATCATGTTTCGATACTTCTTCTGCTGCTTCTATTTTCAGTAGCATGTCAGCAGGAGAAGTCTGATACTAAAGAGATTGAACCGCAGTTTGAAAATGAGCTTACTGCCGAAGAGAAAGCCGGTGGAGTAATGACTCCTGAAATATTGTGGAAATTCGGACGCCTGGGCTCATTTGCACTCTCTCCTGACGGATCAACAGTTCTTTATACAGTCACGGATATAGATTTTGAAACTGAAGGCAGGAGAACCAACATATTCAAAGTTCCTGCCGACAGTGGTGATCCCACACAACTTACGACCGATGGCGGTAATTCACCCCAGTGGTTTAATAAAGGAAAATCTGTTGCTTATATCAATAGCGACGGAGAACTGACAATCATGAATCCCGACGGGTCTGACAAACAGATTGTTAAAGGCATTAAGGAGTTTGAGATATTCAGTATCTCACCTGAGGGGAAAAAGATATATTTCACAAGAAGAGTGAAACTTGATCAGACTGCCAACGAAAAACATGATCTCCCCAAAGCGAATGTCAGAATAATTGATGACCTTATGTACAGGCACTGGAATTACTGGAGTGATTATTCCTATAGTCATATTTTTGTTGCTTCATTCAATGGGAACAGTATTTCAGATGAGAAAGATATTATGGAGGGTCAGAGGTTTGAATCGCCACTCGCCCCCTATTTTGATGATGGTGAAATATCATGGAGCCCTGACGGTAAACAAATTGCTTACACGGTAAAACGACTCAGAGGAAAAGAGGATGCCAGAAGCACAAATTCTGACATAATACTATATAATATCGCCTCAGGAGAGGGAGTGAATATTTCTGAAGGAAACAGAGGTTATGACCGCAGTCCTGTATTCTCTCCGGATGGTTCAAAGATTGCATTTCAAAGTATGGAGAGAGATGGATACGAATCTGACCTTAACAGGCTTTTTGTTTATGAGATAGATAAAGGTACCCGAAGCTGGATCACAAAAGGATGGGACTTTGATGTGGAAAGTGTCAACTGGGCAGATGATGAAACAATATATTTTGCATGTGCTCATCTGGGGACAACACAGGTATTTAAAACAAGCATCTCTGTAAGAGGTGTTGATAAGGTAACAGAAGGGGTCCATGAATTAAGTCCGGTTAGTTTTAAATCAGGCGTCATGGTAGCAAATATCAAATCGCTTTCAATGGCACATGAACTGGCAAAAGTTGATCTGTCGACAGGTGAGGTAAAACAAATAACCTCAATAAACAAAGATATATATGAGTCAATAAAGATGGGAAGGACAGAAGAGAGGTATATCAAAACCAGAGACAACAAAGATCTGCAGATGTGGATAATATATCCTCCTGACTTTGACCCGGCTAAAAAATATCCGGCATTGTTGTTTTGCAATGGAGGTCCGCAAGGTACACTGGGACAGTTCTGGTCATACCGCTGGAACATGCAGATGATGGCCGCCAACGGATATATAGTGATATGTCCCAACAGGCGGGGTAACGTAGGTTTTGGACAAGCGTGGAAAGAACAGATTTCGGGTGACTACGGAGGTGCCAATATGCGTGATTATCTCGATGCTACCGATGCGATGGCAAAAGAGCCATTTGTTGATTCTGAACGACTTGGAGCTGTAGGCGCCAGCTATGGGGGATTTTCGGTATTTTATCTTGCCGGAATTCACGGAGGCAGGTTCAAGGCCTTTATTTCACACTGCGGTATGTTCAATTTCGTAAGCTGGTACGGATCGACAGAGGAATTATGGTTCCCCGATAAAGATATTGAAGGACCCTACTGGAATATGGGTAAAAGCTACCAGTTTTCACCACATCTGATGGTAACCAGTTGGGATACTCCTATTCTGATAATCACAGGAGCAAATGATTTCAGGATACCCTATACACAAAGTCTCGAAGCTTTCCAGGCAGCACAGCTTAACAATATTCCAAGCAGATTAATCTTCTTTGAGGATGAGACACATTTTGTGCTCAAACCCCATAATGCAATCATCTGGCAAAGGGAATTCTTCGAGTGGCTGGATACATATTTGAAATAGGTGAGTTCATGGTTATAATTTAAGTAACTCAAGTACTTCGGCTATTTTTTCTTCAAGGGATAACTCTCCGTCAAGCCAGTGTATT
>CAZOZU010000444.1:0-2348 GCA_964584355.1 uncultured Rikenellaceae bacterium | reverse complement strand
TTTAAACTGACAAAAAAATATCCAGGAAAAACCATTTTTAGACAAACTCCCGTTAGCAAACATGCAACAGACTTCCGAAACACTGATCGCTCTTAGTATTAATCGTACTTATTTTACTTACAACATAGATTTCATGCTATGAGGAAATTACTAATTATTACTTTATTTATTTTGATTTATTCATGCAATAATAAACCAAATATTAAAAACACTTCTTCAAGTAGTAGTTTTAATAGTTTTTTTGAAATAAACTATGAAGAAGTGCTCCAAAATAAACAGGTTATCGGACTTAGTCAAATTGCTTCTAATGTTGAATATATAAAATTAGAAACAAACAATGAGTGCTTGATTAGACCTGTTGTAAGGTATTTTTTTTCTGATAGTTTGATTTTTGTTCAAAACGTTAATCATATATTAAAATTCTCCCGAGAGGGTAAATTCCTTAAAAAGATTGGTAATCCAGGAAGAGGCCCCGGAGAAATTGATTTAATAAGGATAATGTCAATACTCCCAGAAAAAAGACTTATCGTAATTCAAAAACTTTATCAAAGGGATTTGTTGTTTTTCTCTTTTGATGGGGATCTGGTTAAAACAGTAAAATTTGAGACAGATATTTTTAATACTAAAGTGCTTCCAGATGAGAAATATATTACTTATGAGCCAGGAGTCAGAGGCTCAGAAAAGTTTACCTTCTGTCTGATGAACGAAAAATGGGATACATTATCCTTAATTGAAAATTATTCAAAGTGGATCCGTACTCCAAGTACAATGAGAATTATGATTACATATCCGCAATTTGAACCTTTTTATTTCAGTCAAGGGAAATGCCATTTTAAAGCAATGTATAATGATACGGTTTACTTAGCCTCCAATGATAAAATATATCCTGAATATTTCATTAATTTAGGTAAATATCAACTCCCGGAAGAACTTAGACCAGAGAGAGTTAATGCTGAACAGTATAAAATATTTGAAGATAATCAGGATAAATACTTTTTCGTAAATGTATTTGAAGCATCGAATAAAATATTCTTGACATCATGCAGTTATGGAGAGTCATCAGTTCAATACTTGTTATATGACAAGATAAAACTAAAAGGGCTTTTATTAACAAATACAGAAGGTATTTCTACTGGTTTTGTAAACGATTGGGACGGGGGAATTGATTTCCGTCCTATCGGGAGTATAAACGAAAATCAGGTTTTTATGCCAATTAATATGATGTACTTTCAAAAAGGACTGACTGAAAATAAAACTAATGAAGTGCAAAAAACAACTTTGATTTAATGAAAGTATCTCTTAATTTTATATTGATTGGATTCCAGATTTTGCTGACGATAAACACTTTCTACTTTAAGAAGATATATGATGACAAGGAAAATATCTATTATTTCAAAAATGTCTCCTTGTTCCCGGTTATGCCTTCACTAACTGTTACAATTAAGTACTAAGTAATTATGGAGGAGTTCCCAATTAAATCATTAAAACCTATTGTTCTTAAAACAATGCTTGGCTATGATTATTATGATTATGATGAGATTATAATGTTCAAATCGGATGGGCACAATTCAATGTGTTTTACATTTGATAGCAACACTCCGGTAAAGGTATTACATAGTATATCTTTTATTGAGAAAAAATTCCACAATGAAATGCTTTTTAGATGTAGCAGATCTTCAATAATCAATCTGAAATTTATTAGAACCTTTGAAATCAAAGCTCGCAAATTGCATCTGACAAACTGCATAGAAGTTAAGGTATCTGACAAGTACATAAAACAGTTAAGAGAAATCTCAATTAATTGGAATACAGCCAATACTATTAAATTAAATATCAAAAGCGAAAAATCTACCATTGTCAATAAATGCATACGCTTGATTAGAGTATTAATTAAAAGAAGCATTTATAAAATAAAAAAGTTTCTTTTCAGAATAATAATTCTAATTATGGCGATTATTATCGTATTTGGTTTGAATCACTGTGAAAGTACAGATAGATTTTATCGCCCAAATCTTCCAGAAAAGTTGTGCACACTTGGAATTATTGATGTTGATGATACAACTTTGCGTTATATCTCTTTTGAAAAATCGTTCCAGTCGGAATATTCCAATGAAATAAACGATTCTTTAAGAGATTTCTCTTTTATGATATCCTCAGTATCTGGTGATTTATTTAGTTATCATAGTGATACTACAATAAAAAATATTAAGAATCTCAGAATCCCGGATAATATATTATTTGATCCCGGGGAAAAATATTATCTCAATGCTATTGAGAAAACTACAAATGAAATTTCTGCGGAAAGCATTGCTACTTCACCTCCTGCTACACCCAGACTAATTTCTTAT
>CAZOZU010000443.1:0-2351 GCA_964584355.1 uncultured Rikenellaceae bacterium | reverse complement strand
GAGAAAATGTAAAATCCCGTAAAGTACGCCCCGCTCGCTGTTCGCCGCTTTAATAATAACCTGCCTTTTGCTATATTCTGGATTTTGTACTTTGCATTCTGTATTAATAATATGGTATCCTTCATCACCGAGTCCCTTAAGTTTTTCATTCAGTTTCAGTGAAGCTATGGTTTTTGAACTTTCTGGTATCCCGGCAATTATGGTACCATGGTTCCCGATATTCTCCTGCTCGGGAACAGTACTACCAAGTAATCCTTCCAATCCAGTTTTAAGTTCCTGCCTGCATACTTCAAGCATCGGGGAATCCCCCCCCTCTACCTTCCAGCCGCTTATTACCTTATTATATTGCTTTAAGACAGTGGTATCAGTAATGGGGTCATATCTCAGCCACAACCGGTATCCGTCTTCGGCTGGTAATTCGGAAGTAATTAATAACAAAATAAAAAAGTATATACCCTTGAGTAAATATTTCATAAAATCCTGATCAATATTATTTATGGACTATTTCCTGGTTGATGATTCCCGGATTATAAGCTTATGTTTCAGTACTACTTTATTTGAATTAGATGGTTCTGAATTCTTAAGTCTGTTTATCAGTAATGTGGCTGCTTTTTCTCCCATGTCTATAGCCGGATATCTAATTGTTGTCAGGTTAGGTTTCACTACCTGGCTGATAGGTTCATTATTAAAACCGGCTACAGCTACTTCATCAGGCACCTTAATACCCATTCTCTGTAATTCACAGATTGCAGAGACGGCGGTTGAATCGTTTGCGGCAAAAATCCCGTCAGGCCGGGTCTTCATTCTCATCAGTTTCTGCGCAGCATTTATTCCTGCTTCGTTGTTTAGATCACTTATTATCAGCAAGTCCTTTTCATATTTAATACCATTATCGGCAAGCGCCTTTTTATAACCACTGAATCGTTCTGAATATACGTTCCTCAGGAGATTCCCTCCAAGGTGGGCTATTCTTCTGCAACCCTGTTGAATAAGATAAGACGTAATTTCATACCCTGCCTTGAAATTATCTATTATAACGCTCATACAGCCAGGATACTCTGCGGTACGGTCAAAAAAGATTACCGGTATATTTTTTTCTAATAGAATTTTAAAATGATTCAGTTTTTTGGTATCGTAAGCCAAGGATATAATCAATCCATCCACCCGGCTGTTATAAAGTGTGGTTAAGCATGATACTTCCTGCTTCCCGGATTCCTGTGATTGGCTTATCAATAAGCCATAGCCATGCTTGTTGGTAACTTTTTCAATACCTGCAATAACCGTTGCCTGAAAATAACTGTTCAGTTTGGGTACCACCACACCTATTGTATCTGTTCTTCGTTTTCTCAGGCTGCTTGCGAATTTGTTATGCCGATACCCCATCTCGTGAGCTTTAGCTTTTATTTTTTCTCGGGTCGCTTTTCGTATATAAGGATGGTCATTCAGCCCCCTGCTGACAGTTGAAGGAGAAATTTGCAATACCCTGGCAACATCATAAATAGTGATCTCTTTCTTGTCTTTCATTATTTAAGCTCTGATAAGCAAAAATAAGATAAAACCTTTGATATTTTAAAATCAGTATAATAAAATCTGCAATCGGTTGCAGTTAATTATGATTTTTAATATTTTTATAAGTTATAAACAGATCTTCGGTGAAGATATGATTAATGGAAAAATTCTCTGACATGTTGATCAAGTGTTTATAACAGGGAAGTTAAAAAAATAATGTGTCCGCTTTGAAAATATTATATTGTCAACATATTAATCATTCACAATAACCTGCTCATTACAACCTGATTATGACTAAGAAAATCATTCGAAGATTTCTATTTTCAATTATTTTTTGCCTGCTGGTCTATACCGGTTACAGTCAGAAAATTGCCACCCTTGAGGTCAGCCTTCCAAAACCTGCTTATGGAATGGGTGTCCCGGTGAGTGTTAATCTTGATGCTATAACTTATGTTCCCGACACTCTTTTGAGTCTTGTTGAAGTAAATGGGAAAAACAGAACCACCATACCTTTTCAGATTGAGCTCGGAAGCCGTCGCACTATTCACTGGATAGTAACAACAGGAACAGACAGTGGTGAAAAACATGTATATGAACTTGTAAAAGTAAAAGCAGACATAGAGCCTGTAGTAACCGCCACTAAAAAAGATGGTACTCTTGTTATTCACAAAGGAGATCAGAATCTCCTACAGTATTATTTCAAAACTCTATATCCGCCTGAAGGTGTTGACACTGCATACAAAAGAAGTGGATTCATACATCCTTTGTGGTCGCCCGGGGGACAGGTTCTCACACGCATTCAGCCTCCTGATCATTATCATCATTATGGAATCTGGAATCCG
>CAZOZU010000442.1:0-2360 GCA_964584355.1 uncultured Rikenellaceae bacterium | reverse complement strand
GCTTCAGGAAAGATTATACAGACAATAAAATCAAGAAGCACAATAAATCCGGGACAGTTATACAAATTTGACCAGGTATTAAAGAAAGTAAAGAAACCTCACCTGTGGTCACCGGATAATCCTTATATGTACAGGATCTATTCTGAAGTAACCGATGGTGAAAGAGTGACAGATACCTATACAAGTCCGCTGGGAATCAGATGGTTCCGGTGGGATTATGATGAGAATGCGCTATATATAAATGGGGAAAAGCTGATAATCGATGGGGGCAAATACAGGCAGGAATATCCATGGGTTGGTGAAGCTGTACCCAACTGGATTGCTGAAACAGATCTGAAAAGTATTGCAGAGAAAAACCTCTGTAACCTCCTTCTTATTTATGGTCATCCTGGCAACAAGCAGTTATATGAACTTACTGATAAACATGGCTTTGTTGTCGTGGAGGAGTCTTCCAGCACAGGAAATAAGAAATTCTCTACAGTGGTACAGGAACAGCAGATGAAAGAGATGATCCGCCGCGACAGAAATCATCCCTCTATACTATTCTGGAGTATGGGAAGAATGACAGACCATGCTGTTGATTCCAAATATGCCCGTAATGAAGACACAACCCGGATCCTTACAGCATACAGGGTTACCGGTGGATCAGCAGGTTCTTATGCAAGACACCGGTTAGATAATTTGGAGTTTAAAGAGCTTGAGCAGTATCCTGCAACGGGCAGTGATGTTACCGGTCAGAATGTAGAAACTGGCGAGCCGGCAAAAATAGTGGTTACAGGATCACATAAGAGGATTGAGGCAGATCGTGGTTCAATAGTGATAATAACAGCGGATATTGTTGATTCAAAGGGTAATAGTATCAGTGATGCAACGAATACAATCAAGTGGTCGGTAACTGGGCCGGCTAAGTTATCAGGACCACCAGTGTTTGAATCGGAGAGAGGTAAATATAGTTCTGATGAGAGTGCACAGTACAAAGCGATACCGGTATTTAACATATTAAGATCAACAGGAAAACAGGGAAAGATAAAGATTACGGTATCAGCAAGCGGCATGGCCTCAGGATCATTCGAAATAGATGCGGAAGAAGCTAAAAGGGATGATTATGCAATAACAGAGCCGGAGCTGATTGATGAAGGACGCCGACCTGTACCTAAAGCAATACTTGTTGTTGAGAGACTCGAAGAGATACCGGAAGAGATTAAATCAATAACTGCAGATTTTAATGCGGGCAATGCAGACAGAGAAGGATATGAAAATGCTGCCAGAGAATTTATAAACAGAAATAATCCACAGGTTGATACAACAACAGTTGAATTCAGGTCACTGATTGAATTATTTGCGTCATATCTTGTTAACAATAATGGACGTCTGATAGCCGGAGACTATAATTTCAGCGTTAATCATTATAACAACTGCCGTCTGATATCAGGTTATATCGATGCAACAAAACTTCCTCCACTGTTCAAGGAAGGGCTGAAGCAATACTATTCAGATGCAATAATCAGTCATGGGAGCGAGAAGAATGCGGGTGATGAGATGAACTGGATGAACTGGATACCTTCAGGGGGTATTGTGATAGTATCGCAGGAGGATGGGAGCAGAGAGTGGCCTGCAGGAACAGTTATAACCGGAAAAGACAGGCTTGAAGACCTGATCGCGGAAGTACATCCCGTATTTGTTAAATACGGTGATTTTGCAAGGGAGAGAGCCCTTACTTTCGTGAGTAAGATGAATCCTTATGTTCACCAGGTGAAAGAGGGTATCTACAGGGCTGAAAAGGATAAACCCATACTTATACCTTTAATTAAGTTTATCGCGCAATAAGTATTTCCTCAGGCAAGGATAAGATCAATGCCTGACTCTCTGAATTCCTTGATATAGGATTTGTCAAGCTCAGTATCGGTGGCAATATGTTGTATATCGGATGCAAAACAGATATTGGTAAGACCTGTATTCCCGAATTTACTGGAATCGGACACAATGCATACCTCCTTCGATTTCTTTATTATATGTGCTGATATTTCCGCCCTCAGGAGGTCGCGAAGAGTAAATCCGGTCTCACGTGTATAACCGTCAATACCGATGAAGGCTTTATCAAAGTGGATCTGGTCGATACAATTCTTGGTGATCTTGCCTACAAGACTTTCACTTTCATACTGATAGAGTCCTCCCAGTATTATTACAATTGCCTGTTTTTCCTTCCGGAACTGCCTGGCAATATAGATATTGGTAGTAATGATAGTAACATTTTTATTTATCAGCTCCCGGGCGAGAAGAGCATTTGTGGATCCCGATTCTATCAGTATTGTGTCACCATCATTTACCAGTGATGCTACTTTTCTGGCAATACGTATTTT
>CAZOZU010000441.1:447-2372 GCA_964584355.1 uncultured Rikenellaceae bacterium | reverse complement strand
TAAAACAGCAGTGGTTATATTGAACTGGAACGGGATCGAATACCTGAAAATGTTTCTTGAGAAAGTGATAGAACATACTCTCAATAAAGAGACAATCCTGTATGTGGCTGATAACGGTTCAACAGACGGATCTGCTGACTGGATCAGCAAAAATCATAAAGAAATTAACCTGATCAAACTGACTGAAAATCATGGTTTTGCACAAGGCTACAACCTTGCCCTTGAACACATTGATACACAATATTTTGTCATTCTAAATTCTGATATTGAAGTAACGGAAGGGTGGCTTGAACCACTTATAAAATACCTTGATATGAATCCCGATGTTGCATCATGCCAGCCTAAAATAATCTCTTATTACAAAAGGGATAGTTACGAATATGCAGGTGCAGCCGGAGGATTTATAGACATGTATGGTTATCCTTTATGCAGGGGACGTATCCTTAACCATATCGAAAAAGATACCGGGCAATATGATACTACAACAGATATTTTCTGGTCAACAGGAGCCTGTATGGCAATACGGGCTGAGGCATGGAAAAAGTGCGGTGGATTCGATGCCGACTTCTTTGCCCATATGGAAGAAATAGACCTCTGCTGGCGCTTTCACCGATCTGGATATCGCGTTTCTTTTATTCCTGATTCAAGAGTCTTCCATATTGGTGGTGGCACACTTCCATATACATCTCCTTTCAAGACATACCTGAACTTCCGTAACAGCCTCTACCTTTTATATAAAAACCTGCCCGACAACAAAATCAAAAAGGTTCTCTGTAAAAGAAGATTTCTCGATGGAATAGCCGCTATATTCTTCCTTTGCAAAGGCCAGATGAGAAGTGTCAGGGCAGTATGGAAAGCACATAAAGATTATTACAGACATCTTAACAAACTCAAAGAAAAAAGAGAAAATACCAGGTCAATATTCAGTAATGAACCTGTTGGTTTGATATTGAACAAATGTATCGTTTTTGAGTTTTATATTAAAGGTAACAAGACGTTTAATAGCCTCAAACCAAAATTTTGAACTGATGAAGAATACCCAGTTCCTGATATTTATCTCTATAGTCTTAACCGTATACTCCCTGGGAAATGTTTATATATTCCTGAAAGGATATAATGTTTTACCTCCCCCGCGAGAGCATAAGTTACTTTTTACGTTACTGTTTATTGTGCTCTCATTTACATTCGTTGCAGCCAAAATCCTGGAATCAAGACATTCTTCAGTCTTTACCGATATTCTTAATATTATCGGAGGATTCTGGATGGGATTCATGTTATATTCTATTATGTTTCTTCTTCTTTCTGATCTTATAGCCCTTGCTTTAAAAATACCGGGGATTCTAAACAGTAATAATATTATGGCTTACAAAAAATGGGCCTTCTTATTAACATCGGGTATATCAGTAATCCTCATTGCCTGTGGATTTATTAACGCTGTACTGCCTGTTGTCACAAAATATGACATTACTATAAATAAAAAAGCAGATGAAATTAAGACTTTACGGATTGCTGCTGTTTCTGATATTCATCTTGGCAGTGTCATCAGGAAAAGAAGTATAAAAAAACTATCAGGAATGCTTGAGGAGATGCATCCTGATGTTGTTTTTCTACTTGGAGATATTGTAGATGGAGAACTGGGGCCGGTACTCAGGGGAGACCTGCTTAACTATTTTACGGGGCCTCATACAAAAGATGGTCTCTATGCCATAACCGGCAATCATGAATTTATAGGCGGAGGCGATCGAACGATCCCATATATTGAAAGTAAGGGAATCAGGGTTCTGCAAGATGAAATTGTGACACTTCCGGGAGGGATTCAGCTTATTGGGAGACTCGACAGAGATGCCCGCCGCTTTTATGGGAAAGAAAGAATGCCTCTTGAAGAGTTAATGAAGAATATTGATCACTCCTTACCTATAATTGTT
>CAZOZU010000441.1:0-437 GCA_964584355.1 uncultured Rikenellaceae bacterium | reverse complement strand
TCAATCTCGGGGAATCAGAAAAACAGGGTGTTGACCTTCAATTATCGGGACATACGCATAACGGACAAATGTGGCCTCTTACCTGGGTAACAAGGAAAATCTACGAAGTAAGCTACGGATATCTTAAAAAAGGTGATACTCAGTATATTGTTTCTTCCGGTTTCGGACTCTGGGGACCCAGGATCAAGTTGGGCAGTAAATCAGAAGTATTGCTTATCAATGTAACATTCGATTAAGCGGTAAAACCTGAAATTTCACGGTATTTCTAAAGAAGGTCATATATTTGTTCCAGGGCCATTCGCCTGGAACCCTTTATGAGGATATGATTGCCTTTTATGGGTTTGCTTTTCAGATAATCCTTAAGCTTTGTTACATCATTAAAAGTCTTGAATCTAAAGCCTGCTGAGACCTTACTGAAAATAGGTCCGGCAAGCATG
>CAZOZU010000440.1:0-2373 GCA_964584355.1 uncultured Rikenellaceae bacterium | reverse complement strand
AAGAAATAAAAGCTTACAGTCCTGAATTAAATGTATTGGAATTTAATGCAGAAGCAGGAAAATCGTACGAGGTTTTATCATTTTAATTATCTAATCGAATGGTACAAGACGTGCGGCAAAACCACCACGCCGTAGAAATTTCACATCAACTGAACCGGAATTATCGACTACAAGGTATAGAGTATTAAAATCCTTATCATGCTTCCCGTCGGTAATTAAAGTCAGTTTATACTTTATTCCTTCCTGTAAAAAATCAAATGAAATCGTTTTTATCATTTCCCTGAATTCATTACAAATTCCACCAATGTACCACACATCCCCTTTTCTGCGGGCAATTATAATATTTTTACCCGGATAACCTTCGATAAATTTTGTGTCATCCCAGGCATTGGGTACATCTTTAAGAAATGACCTTGCTGCATCCGGTAAATTGTTATAACCCTCGGGTCTGTCAGCCATGTGCTGCAATCCTGATTCAAAGACTACACTTAAAGCGAGCTCGTGTCCGTACGATGTAATATGCGGAAACTGAGAATTAGTGAAAGTTACCGGAGTATAATCCATTGCACCAACTACGTTTCGGGTAAAAGGTAATATTGTATTATGTTCCGGTGCTGTAGTTGTAAAATCAGGTCCGTTATTGTACCATTCGGCTCCACGCACTCCTTCCAGGGTCATCAGGTTAGGATAGGTACGTGCCCATCCTCTTGGCACCAGACAACCGTGGAAATATACCATCATCTCAAATTGTGCCGCATCTTCAAGAATATCCAGATAGTACTTTATCATATCCTGCTTTTCACTTTCGAAAAAGTCCACTTTAACACCGAAAACTCCCATTTTTTTCAGTTTTGTGAATTCCTCCACGCGGTTTTTATGTGTTAACATCCGATCGCGTGGTGTTGCGGTTACACCGGTATGACTACCTCCTGAATTATACCACATTAAAGGTTTTACTCCCAATGAATGGATATATTTAATTGCATCTTCCAGGTTTCCCCCATTGCTCATTACATCCCACTCCCAGTCGAGTAAAGTATAAGGCCATCCCATTGAAGCAGCCAGATCTGCAAAATCGCATACCACCCGGTAATCTTTGGTTCCATGGTTATTCGACCAGTAGTTCCATGACACAGGTCCTGGTTTAATCCAGTCGGTGTCTTTTATTACAGATGGAGGACATATATCTTCAATTAATGTCGATTCTACAATATCCGCAAGGCTTCCCATAATTATTACCCTCCAGGGCGACTTCCAGGGCAATGTAATGCCTGGTTGCGATTCTCCCTGTCCTCTACCGTCCTTTTGATCAGGGAAAGTGATTTTATACTGAGACTTTTCCAATACATTGCTCAATTTTGAACCACAATAATCCCGGTTTACATCAGCCTCGTGTATAAGGTACCAGCAGTCAATGTCGGCAGAATTAAAAAGTGCCGGATAACCCCAGCTTTGTTGTGTGTTATCATCATTCATAGCACTGTACAGGCCTTCATTTGCGGGATTCCATTTTTCCAGCCATCGTCTGGTATCACCCGGAATGGTATATGAGGTGAATTCATCTTTCACCACGAATGAGCCTTTCTTTTCAGGAAACTCGTAACGGAAGGCAACACCATCGTTATAAGCCCGGACAATCAGGTTTAATTTAGATTTATCCGGATTTTCGAAATATAAAATCATTTCGTTTGCCGAATTTCTGCATTGGGAACGCTTCCCATGCAACATTGTGTATTGTTCGTTTATGAGAAGCGGTTTCCCGGTTCTCAATAATTTAAGTTCTCTAGAAAAATCCTGATCACTTCGTGTGATCCCTATATCTATTTTTGGGATTACTTCAGAAATTTTACCATTACCGGAATAATTTACCTGCAGGTACCAGTTGCAGGTATCTCCATTTTGTCCGCAAAATACTTCTACATTAATTTTTTTATTTGGAGACTGAATGGTTGCCTCCTGTGAAAATGCAGAAAGGACTGTAAAAATTAAAAAAGAGGTGATAACACTTGATTTCATAAATTCTGATTTAGTTTACATTTAATAAAAATATTATTCAATAAAAAGGCGCGTTATCAGATTTATTAAAACGACAACGCACCCTTAATCAGATTTGAAAGCGTGGTTTTGATAAACCAACCAGAAACCTGTTACTAACCTAACCTTATTACCAACCAGTAGTTTGTGTTAATGTACTGTTAGTCTTAAGAATTTCATTCGTCTCTATCGGGAGCAAATACATTTTTTCTAAAAATGTTCTATCAAGATATTTAATAGGAGTATATGTTTTCACTCCTGTATTTATATCTTTTATGATTTCTATACCGTAAAGCGGCCTGTTTTCGACATCCATGGCAATTTTCCATCTCCGGACAT
>CAZOZU010000439.1:0-2379 GCA_964584355.1 uncultured Rikenellaceae bacterium | reverse complement strand
CTATCAGGTTCTTATAAGGTAACAGATAAAATTCCCTCATGTCCCTGTCGTCCATATTGGAGCTGCTTATATGGCGGTTGAATTCACTGTTGTTTGCGAAATAATGCTTCCCGCAGGGAACAGTTTTCAGATAAACAGGATCATCTCCCATCATACCACTAACAAAACCACTGCCAATCCTGGAAATTAGAAAAGGATCCTCTCCATACGTTTCAGCTGTTCTTCCCCATCTCGGATCCCTAATAGGCTCTACTACTGGCGACCTGTAAGTAAGATTAGCTATTACCGGATTATTAAATGCTCGTGCTTCATCGGATATAGCTTTTGCTTCACGTTGCATTAAATCCGGATCCCATGAAGCTGACAAAGCTGCACTGCTGGGGAATGATGTTGCTTCACCAGCGTAAGGATTAAACATCTGGACTACTCCATGAAGAGCTTCCCCCCAGACATAATAGGTATTGACGCCAAGCCGGGGAACAGAAGCCATTGTATTACCAAGAAGGCTCTGCTTCTCTTCAATGGAAAATCGTGATACCAGGTCTGCAGCCCTCTCTTCGAAAGAGTAACTGGTATCAAGGTAAACAGGTCTTTTTGTATCAGTTTTACATGTGTTAATAAATATAACCAATAAAGAAAATAGCAATATAAAAAGACCTTTTCTCAGAACTAATTTTTTAATGTGTATATAATTTATCTTAATGGTCACATAGCTTGTCCCGCTCAGCGGGAGAACCTCCATGATCTGAATTATATGCATGCTTATTTGTGTTTAAAACATGGAGGTTTCAAACTGTTTTCTTTTAATTAATGTTCGTATGTATCCTATCTTTTCAGGATACCGTAAAAATCTATTTCAAACCTTTGTTTTTAATATGGAAGTAATCGCATGATAATTCGAATGGTGTTTCAGGCTCTCTTTGTTGCTGAGGCATTCCTGGCATATTCATATATCTGGCAAATCTTGGATCAGGAACTCCTTCACATACCATTATACCGGCCTTGATATCTTTCAGCATTATGTCTGTACTACCTATGTTTTTGAAGTTCTTTCCATCTGATGAAACTGAAGCAGTATAAAGAGTGCCTTTCTTTTCGAATTTCAGAAAGAGTGTATTGTTATCCTTAATTATATCTGCCATGCTAAGCATTGCTGCATTTTGCTGGTATCCATCCTCCTCTGTAACAAGCAACATTGATCCGCTCTGGCCTTGTCTTCCAAATCCACCAAAACCTCTTCTGTCACCACCCACACTGTAAACAAGTTTGATATAATTATCATCATCCTGGTAGGCCAGTAATCCGCCATGCTGACTAAAGCCTGACGGTCTTCTTGAGAATATGAGCTTTGATTCAATTGTCCAGTCATTGTTAGCACTTTGCAAAAGGATATTTACAGCATTATTGTTTGCTGCCTGAATATCTCCTTCTTCAGAAGTAATGGTCAGTGATCCTGTTTTTTTCGAAAGACTCCAGTTATCAGGATTTTCCCTTACCCAGCTCCACTGTTTGCCAAGTGTCGTGGTATTGAATTCATCACTTACTGACTTTGTTCCAAAGTTTACATAATAGTAATTCTTTTCTACCGTAACTTTATCTGTAAGTGTTACTACAGCGGTTCCCGGCACACTATTAGCCTGTATTATGTCAACTGAAATATTATCTCCTGCAGAAGTTGCCGTTACTTCAGGTGTTTTTGCCGAAGCTGAAGAAATCAGAAAACTGTAACTATGGACATCAGGATTGAATCCGGATAGTTTCTTCCCATTTACACTGATGCTGGCCGGTTTCAGATCAGGCATTACTTTCAAAGGATAACTGTCAGATACAGTTTTACCATCGATTGTAACATATGCAAAAATTAATGCAGTGCCTACTCCATTCGCAGTTACAAATCCCTTTTCATCCACACTGGCCACTGCCGGATTGTTACTCTTATAGGTTACTTTTGCATCTTTAATGTTATAGAAACTGTCATCCGACATTGCTGCAGTTACACTCGTTTGAACTGTATTCCCCGGCCTCAAAACCACCTTACCGCACTCTGCCACTACTGTCTTCAAAACTGACTTGAAGGAGCCGCTCATTGTTGCTTCAACCTGTCCCCTGATATCTTTTGATGAGGAACCAATCTCAAATACATACCTGCCCTGATCAAATGTGATCCTGTCATTTTCCGGATCCCAGAACCACAGATCCGGACAATTAATGTCGATCGATACTGTTCTGGTCTGTCCTGCTGGTATAGTTACTCTCTTGAAACCTTTCAACCTCTTTATCGGCCTTTCAAGTGAAGCAGGACTATCGGGGGTCTTCATATATACCTGAACTACCTCATCTCCAACAACATTTCCTGTGTTTTTAACATCTACAAATGTA
>CAZOZU010000438.1:0-2380 GCA_964584355.1 uncultured Rikenellaceae bacterium | reverse complement strand
CAGCATTATTGAGTAACGCATTCTCTTCAGATATTTTAATAGCTCCTTCGCAAATATCAATCCCTGTCACCTTTGTTCCCGGAAGGTTAACAGAAAGTGCAATGGCAATGCAACCTGATCCGCATCCGGCATCAAGTATCTCACCTCTGTAGCCTCTGTTCTCTTTTATTATCAGATCAACAAGTTCTTCAGTTTCAGGCCGCGGTATCATAACATCAGGATTTACCTTAATAACACAATTGTAGAAATTTGTCTTTCCAAGAATATATTGTATGGGTTTTCCACACCTGAGTTCATTACAGATATTGATTATTTCATCAGCTTTCTTCTTTGTAACAGGATCACCTGGCAGTACTAAAGCATGCAACCTTGAGATGTCGAAAAGAGTCTTAATAATAATTGTGGTAAGGGCTTTTATTTCAGGTTCAGGGTAAATCGCTATAAGTTCTCTTACCATGTATGGTTTAATATCTTTTATAGTTCTTATATTGTGACCCATAATTCAAAATTAGCACTTTCAGGGAAATGCATTGGGATAAAGATATAATATTCATGAGAAGGTGTCTTGAACTGGCAGGTAAAGGAGAAGGGAGAACATATCCTAATCCCCTGGTGGGCTCAGTTATTGTTCATAATGATATGATCATCGGAGAGGGGTATCATCTGGGGGCGGGAGAGCCACATGCAGAAGTTAATGCAATTAATTCGGTGGTAAACAAAGAAACACTAAAATTGGCAACTTTATATGTTAATCTCGAACCTTGTTGCCACCATGGCAAGACACCTCCCTGTACTGATCTGATCATTTCTCATGGAATAAAAAAGGTGGTTGTTGGGACGATTGATTCAAGTGAGAAAGTTAATGGCAGAGGGATTGCTTTACTCAAAGATGCCGGATGTGAAGTTATCACAGGTGTTTTGGAAGAAGAATGCAGATGGTTGAACCGGCGGTTTTTTACATTCATTGAGAAAAGGAGGCCCTATATAATACTAAAATGGGCACAAAGTGCTGATGGTTACATTGATACGTCCGGCGAGAAAGATTCTTCACAAAAACCTGTATGGATAACAGGAGTACCTGAAAGGGTTCTTGTACACAGATGGAGAGCTACAGAACAGGCGATACTTGCAGGAGCCGGTACTGTCAGATCTGATGATCCCAGATTAAATGTAAGATACTGGACAGGCAATGATCCGTTGAGAATAATACTCAGCAGTTCAGGTTCGATCATGAAAGATTCATCTCTGTTTAAAATAAATGGCACAACTATTGTGTTTACAAATAATATTGAAGCGGATTTACCTAATGTGGAGAAAGTAAAATTAAATGGTAACATCAACCCGGCTTTTCAAATAACAGAACATCTCTATAATAAAGGTATTCAGTCACTTATTGTAGAAGGAGGAGCGTCAGTTTTGGATCTATTCATTTCTGATGGATTATGGGATGAAGCAAGGGTATTTACAGGAATGCAGAATTTTAAGTCAGGAGTAAAAGCCACGGCAGTCACTGGCAGAAAATTTTCTTCAACAGCATTCAGTCTGAGTTTCCTTGATATGATTCAGAATAGTATGAGTTTAAAACCCGAAGGAGTTGATAATTTAAATAAAAATGTCTAATTTTGATAGTTAGTTATAGTAACAATTTAGTTATAAAGTTATGAAAAAACGAATAATATTTCTGGCGGCCGTATTCGCAATTTTCTCATTGTGCATATATGGGCAAAATGCAAGAAAGTTATACAAAGCAGGCAAGGAGTTCGTTGAAAATCTAAAATATGAAGATGCCATAACTCAATTTACAAACGCACTTGCCATTGAACCATCAAACCCTGACTATTATTATGCCAGGGGCGAAGCATACAAATCGCTAGAGAAATATGAAGAAGCGAAAGCCGATTATGAGAAAGTTATTGTTTTTTCTCCGAAAGAAGTTGATGCATATATCGGTCTGGGAACAGTATGCAACAAAATGATCAATTTTGAAGAAGCACTGAAACATCTGAACAAAGCATCAGCACTCGACAAAAGAAATAAAGAGATCTATCCTGAAAAGGTTATAACTCTTCTGGGACTAAAGAGATATGATCAGGCTTTAAAAGTATCAGATACAGCTGTGATAATAAAGGATACTCCATTCAATTTGTACCACAGGGGAATTATCTATACAAAGCTGAATAATGATGTCATGGCAAAGAAAGAGTTTGAAAAATCCATTTCGAAAGATAGAGGATATCCTGATCCCAGGCTTGCCCTTGCTGAGTTGCTTATAAGAAACAATGATTCGCAGGGAGCACTGGAACAGTGTAATGAGATTTTAAAACATGATGACAGAAACACAGATGCTTACCTGATGAGAAGCAATGTTTACATGAAAAGC
>CAZOZU010000437.1:0-2383 GCA_964584355.1 uncultured Rikenellaceae bacterium | reverse complement strand
AAATATTTTGCCATTGACAGGGAAAATTATCATCTTTTATTTTGGTATTATAAGTAGAAGAAGGGGTATACATACAATTATCAACGCACTTCAGTCGATGCTTCCCGAACATCCGCAACTTCATTTGTTGCTGATAGGTCCTGTTGACAAAGCAGAGGCTAAAGATTTCCAAAAGGCTTTCCTCAGGAAAGAGCTTCAGAATAATATCACACATTACTCGTGGCGTGATATAAGTGAATTCCCTTCATTCGCTGAATACTCACATATTTGCATTTCACCTATACTAAAAAATAATCAACATGAATCGGGTGTAGCAAATAAGATATTCCAGTATATGCTTTTCGGCAAACCAGTTGTCGCTTCTGATTGTACTCCACAAAAGGAAATTATTGATCGTACAGGTTGCGGTCTGATCTTTAAGAATGGTGATCCCGTTGATCTGGCATCAAAGTTATCAATATTAATTCAAGACAGGGAGAAACGTCTAAAAATGGGAGAATTAGGTAAAAAAGCTGTCCTTGAGGAATATAATACTGAATTTCAGGGATATTCATTAATAAAAATGTATGCTAATCTGTCGAAATAATGATGATGAAATAAATATACAGGATTCATGCTATATAAAAAGAATAGATTATTTGCACTTCATTAGAGAGTTTGGTTATAATACTACTAATACCGGGAGGGAATACATTGTCGAGTATCATCCCTATATTCATAATACATTACTCTGGTTATAAAAAACTAATATTCTGTTTTAATCTTAATATTATCCTCCATAAATAACAATAACAGTAAAGCTATAATAATTTCATCAATTGCTGCATAAAGACCCTCTAATACAGTATATTTGTATACCTAAAAATCTCATATTGTGATTAAAAGATATTCCATAACTATAGATTTTGCATCTAAATTCCTTAATCCTTCCGGGTCCATCCTCGATTTAGGAGTTGAGAATGAACTATCCTTGATTCTCAGAGACATGGGTTATAAAATCACCAATACGGGCGGTGAAGATCTTGATATAGAGAATAATTTAGAATCAAAATACGGTTTTTTTGATGTAGTTACTGCTTTCGAAATAATTGAACATCTGGTTTCCCCCTTTGAATTGCTGAGGAAACTTCCTGCCGATAAACTTATTGCCACAGTTCCGTTAAGACTCTGGTTTTCTGATGCCTACAGAAGTCCTTCTGATCCCCGTGATCGTCACTTTCATGAATTTGAAATGTGGCAGTTTGACTGGCTTCTTGAAAAAGCAGGATGGAAAATCATAGAAAGGAGAAAATGGACCAGTCCCTCAGGTAAAATAGGTTTCAGACCCATATTGAGGAGATTCACTCCCAGGTATTATGGAGTTTATGCTGTAAGGTCAGACTAATTTTTCCTTATCCTGAGAATAACCTCCTTCCAAATATTCTGCGCATCATCCGACAATCTGAACATCAGGGTGGCTATAACAAATAATATTGTGATGACCAGGCTCCTTATAAGAATATCAACAATAAGATCCATTTCAGGTATAATGAAAGAAACTGCCCATATTACCGCTGACAGTACTATCACTACCAGATGTTTTTTACAGAAAGGCCACAGGGTAAATTTAACCCTGAGTAATACTAAAGTAAGAAGTGTATAGACAAACATTGATATGAGAGAGGCTACTGCTGCTCCGGTCATACCCATAAGTGGAATTAAAATCAGGTTCGATACAACCACAAGGACAATCAGGAGGATCATCAGGAATGTCTGATACCTGTAAAGTGAAGATGTCCCCAGGATATACTGACTTACACCTGTTGAAATGTTTATGATGTTGGCTGCGGAATAAAAAATTATGACCATCTCCCCCGCAGCATATTCATTCGGTAGTAACCTGAAAATATTATTCATATTTCCTATTATTCCCACTAATATCAGCATGCCTATCAGAAACTGATTTATACTGCTTTTCCTGTAAATCGATGATATCTCTTCTATATCATTCCTCTTCCAGGCTTCGGCAATAACAGGAACTGATATTTTACCCACGGAACGGGCTGGTATAAGTATCAGGGTAGCAAAATAGACTGCTATTGAATAAATACCTGCATCACTAAGACCACTGTAATGATTAACCATGTATTTATCTATGTTTGTAATGGCAATTCCGCTCAAACCTGCAATAATACCGTAAATACACAAACTAATTATTTGTCTAAGCAAATGTTTGTCTATGATATTCCGGAAACCCGTAAATCTGAATTCACCTCTTGCCAGCAGATAGACAATAATGATTAAAGCTGGTAATGCCTGTGAAAGAACAAAAAGTAACATATAAGTATTGAAATCTATCATCCTGAAAAAAAACATAAGGATAAATCCCAGATTAAGCAGCCTG
>CAZOZU010000436.1:0-2383 GCA_964584355.1 uncultured Rikenellaceae bacterium | reverse complement strand
TTTATAGTATTATCGTGATATTAAACCTGCAAAATTGGCAGAGAGTTTGAGAGCGACATTCTCAAATCTCTTTTTTCAAATTCCATCCTCTTACCGCAGCCACCTGTTTTGGTGTTAGGTAGATATTCGACAGACCTCTGCCAGCAACAAAAGCAATAGAGGCAGCGACAACACCGATAAAATCCATAAATACTACACATACGAGCATAACCAGAATTATTCCAATAAGCTCTACTGCTGTTGCCTTTGAGATCGGACCAGTTGTACCGTTTATTATAAGGGAAGATCTCTGGAAATTCAACAGAACTGTAAGCACCGGAATAAGGATCATTATTTTAAGCGGGAGATATGAAAGATCAGCAAGTTCCATACTAAGTCCAGAGATATTTATAAACCATATTTCAGACAAGGGAGTAAAAGCCAGCACTAATATCAGTATCGTTACCATTATTCCGAGGTAAACGGCAAAATTCCTCAATACCCTGTAGTTTTGTTTCTTCTCCCCTATCAGCGCAATATTCACTTCCTGGTATGATAATCCCATACTTTTGAAAATAAATACCAGCGAATTCACAACAGGGAGAACAGCCAGAGACTCCACTGCCATATAGCTCCTGCCCAGGAAGAATGTAACGAAGGGGTGTACACCAAGCGACAATATTGAAGTCATCGCAAGCGGAAAATAAAACCTTGCAATTGATCGTAAGCGAAGATTTCCGTTCTCGGTATCATCCTTCCGGATCAGAGCTTTCAAGGTTTTGGAGACCATAATCCTGGTTGCTACTGCTTCAGAAAGGACGGCCAGCGACATTGCTCCCGCTCCAACATAAGCCCCTTCCACTCCCACTGTATAAAGAAGTAATCCTATGATTATAATAACAGACAGCCGGACAAGTGTACCATAAGTTACACGTCGTGTGAGGTTATTCCTTATAAGGATACCCTGGTAGAACCTCCTGTAACCTATCGATGCAGCCCAGGGAAGAAAAATGACAAATGCAATATGTGCACGTTTTGCAACATCTTCAGGTACTTCCATGAGACTGATGACAATGTAGTTGAATACCGGTGGTATAAGGATGATAAACTGCATAATTGTAATACTGGTATTAAGGATATCAGTAAAGTATTTCAGCTTCTTATAGGAATAGCGTCCCCGGACAAGGGCTGTGGAAGCACTCATCAGCATTATTATGGGAGATTCAATTATCATGACAAACGATCCTGCAATACCAAAAGCAGCAAGGTTGAATTTTGCCTCATCCAGGCGGGCAATAAAAGCAAAAAGGAAAGGCTGCTCAAAGGCCATAATCAGCCAGGTAAGGGCCAACGGCCCCCAGAAAAGTAAGATCCTCCGATATGTCAATCTTTCGGTTATATCCACCATTTATGAAAATCGCAAAGATAGATTATTATTGATGAGGAAAACACGCAGAAAAAGAGTTGGAGAGACTGCCTTGAAATATTACCAATCCGGATTCTTAAAATGTCCCGGGTGGTCAAGCCCTGATCCAACCCGACAAGGAGGCGCACGCAATCCGGGGCTAGCCTGAAGGTCGTTCCGCCCGGACGGTGAAACAAACAGGAACTAAGGATCTGTTAGGTTGTTCTGCAGCTGACAGGTCACGAAAAACAAGCAGAACTAAGGGACGGTGACCCCGACCGACTGTAAGGAGAGTCGGGGGAACACCCCCGCCATCCTCACATGCTTCCGAGCACCATTGCCAGAGTGATGAGAAACCCCATACCCATCATGAAGATCAGTGTAAGTGTATAAGCCAGTTCGGGACTCGGACGTCTAACAAAGAGCCAGGCACAGACCAGCCCTACAGCAATGAAAACAAGATCCAGGTACAAGTAGATCACACTGAATTCACCAGTGAGGTATGCCCCCAGGCTCAGAGCGTAGGATATGACCAGACACACGCCGGTGAACTGTGCTGTACGCTTCACTCCATACCGTTTGGGCAGCGTCTGTACGCGTGTTAAGCGATCCTGTGGAAAGTCCCGGATATCTGTCATACCTCTCCCCCCGAACATGGCGAAAAAAAAGGTACCGGCCATTAATCCCAGTCCAAGACTCAGGTGACCGGCTGCTGCTCCCATGAGCAAATAAAGTGCCTGTAACCCTCCCAAAGTCAGTGCCCTTGCCAGCGGAGTTTCGAAGATATGCAAAGCCAATCCCAAAACAACTACCAGTATACCACTCCAGGGCAACAAAGCCCATGGAGCAACCAGGGATGTGATAACCAGGCTGGTAGCGATAAAGGTCAGGGAGAAGATTAGCCCTGTAAGAGGGGAGAGAGAGCCATCAGCCAGGGGATTGTGACGAATCTTTGACCGTGTTCCCTCAATATCAAGATCGCGGTCGGCATATAAGTCC
>CAZOZU010000435.1:0-2386 GCA_964584355.1 uncultured Rikenellaceae bacterium | reverse complement strand
CATTGAGTGATATTGCAGGCGAAAAGGCAGGAATAATAAAAAAGAATGTCCCGGTGATAATTGGTGAAACACAAAATGAGATAAAAGATCTGTTCATATCCGGAGCTGCCGGGTCAGGTTCAGAGATATTTTTTGCAGATGACAGATATAATTGCAGATTTGGTAAAAACTCAGGTTTGCCAGGGAGCAGGCAGTTCATTATCAATGACCTCTCAGGCAACAAATATCAGGTATAATACCACTGGGAGGCGATTACCAGTATAAGAACATACAGACACTCTTTCAGCTGACAGAGATACTCAAACAAACATTCGATATTCCGGAAGACTCTGTTATACGCGGATTAAAGAATATTGTTATAAATACGGGAATAAAAGGACGCTGGCAGGTACTGAACACCAATCCCTTTATCATTTGTGATACCGGTCATAATAAGGAAGGACTTGAATATGTTCTTCATCAGCTGAAAAATATTCCCAATACAAGGCTTCATATGGTGATAGGATTCGTTAATGATAAGGATACAGGTTCAATACTGCCCCTTTTTCCTCAGGAAGCCCTGTACTATTTTACCAGGGCTTCGGTACCCAGAGCTCTTGATGAAAAGATACTTGAAGCACAAGCAGGTAAATTTAAACTTAACGGTAGCAGCTATTCTTCTGTAAGGAAGGCACTAAGGGCAGCAAGGAGAAATGCAGCCCGGTCAGATCTGATCTTTATCGGGGGAAGTACATTCGTTGTAGCAGAGGTAATTTAATTTCTTATATTTATATCTGATAAGTAACTACACAAATAATATGAAAAAGACTCTTTCAATTATAGTATTCCTGCTTTTGGTTTTTTCTCTTAATGCCCAGGACGAAAAGAAAATAGTGATCCTGCATACTAACGATCTGCATTCGCGGCTTATGGGTTATGCACCGGAATCGGAATATTCACCCATGATCATTAATGATGACAATACTGTTGGTGGATTTGCACGTATTGCAGCCATCCTCAGGAGTGAAAAAGCAAAAAACGACGGAATAACACTTATACTTGACGGAGGGGATTTTCTCATGGGAACTCTTTTCCAGGGACTAGAAACAAAGACCGGGTTTCAACTCCGGTTAATGAAAAAGGTTGGCTATGATGCAGTTTGTATAGGTAACCATGAATTTGATTACGGACCCGGTAAACTTGCAGATATTATTAATTCCGGTCTTAAGGGAGGAGATATACCACCTATACTGTTAAGCAATGCGGTATTTGACAGTAAAGATCCCGCTGACGACAGACTTGAAGAGTTATTTGTATCAAATACTATCGGCAGGACACTGATAATAGAAAAAGAAGGATTGAAGATAGGCTTTTTCGGAATACTCGGTAAAGTGGCTGATGATAATGCTGCATTTGCCCCTCCTGTTACTTTTGCAAACCAGATACGGACCGCAAGGAAAATGGTAAGGGAACTAAAGAATGACGGTTGTGATATGATTATCTGTTTATCCCATTCAGGTGTGGCACCCGGGGAATCGGGTGAATGGACAGGCGAAGATGTTAAACTGGCACAGAAAGTCAAAGGTATAAATACAGTTATAAGCGGACATACACATACACGACTGGATAAACCCATTTTCGTAAATGGGACTACTGTTGTTCAAACCGGTGCATATGGGAAGTACGTAGGGAAATTATCCCTTTTATATATTGATGGCGATGTGCAGTATGTAGATTACTCGCTGATTCCCGTCGATGACAAAATTATGGGAGATGCCTTAATTAATACCCTTATTGAAGAACAGAAAAAGGCTGTTTCAAAAGAGATTCTCGAACCTCTTGAAATAAAATATAATGAACCCCTAGTCGAATCCGGCTTTGCACTTATTTGTGATGAACAGGGAGATATAAAGGGTAGTAACCTGGGGCCTCTGGTTGCTGATGCTATACATAATTATATCAATAACCATTCAAAAGACGGAACTGATGTCAGCCTGGTTGCTGTTGGTGTAATACGTGATATGATTGTTCCCGGATTCCAGACAGTACCTGATATTTTCAATATAATGTCTGTGGGTGAAGGGAAGGATAATTTGCCGGGATATCCCCTGGCAAGGGTATATGTTACAGGGAAAGAGCTGAAGAGTATCCTCGAGATATTGCAGGTTGCCTATAAGTCAACACCCGGTAATTATTGTTATTACTCAGGACTAAAGGTCGGTTATGATCCGGGGAAAGGAATGCTCAGAAAGATTAAAAAAATAGAAATAATTACACCGGAAGGTGATATAAGGGAGGTTGATTTTTCACGTAAGAATAATGATTTGTATTCAATAACAGCTAATTCATATATGCTTGAAGGTGTCGGTATTATTAAAAAAATGACTCTGGGTCTGATAAATGTTGT
>CAZOZU010000434.1:0-2387 GCA_964584355.1 uncultured Rikenellaceae bacterium | reverse complement strand
ATGTTCTTCCCCAGCTAACCATCGGAAGTGTTTGTCCTGTAACGGGGAACAGACCTACTGCCACCAACATGTTGAGCATTGCCTGGATCACTATCATTACTGTAAGTCCCAGCACCATAAATGCCGGGAATGCTGTCTCACATTTTTTTGCGATTGCTATTGCCCTGAATAACAGTATCATATATGCGAGTACCAATGGTATTGCACCCAGTATAAGGCCATATTCTTCAATTATTATAGCAAAAATGAAATCAGAATTTGATTGTGGTAACATATTACGCTGAGTGCTTCTGCCGGGTGCTTTCCCAAAAAGACCTCCTGTAGATATAGCTATTTTTGCCTGGTTCGACTGGTAATTACTGTCTTCATTTGCATCAGCCGAAAAGAAAGTCTCAATTCTGTCTTTCCATACCTCAACCCTGTTATCCTTAGATACCACAGTAAGTACCAATGCAAAAAGTACTACTCCTACAACAGCCATTCCGATATAAGCCAGCAGGAATTTTAAGGGCACTCTTCCTATATACATTATTATTATGCTTATTACAAAGATCATCAGGGCTGTTGAAAGGTTTTCAGGCATTATCAGTGCACATATTACAGCAACCGGTATCATAAAGTATTTTGTTACCAGCATAAAATCACTCAATTCATTCTGGTATTTAGCCAGTGATCGAGCTAGATATAGCACCAGGGCGACCTTAGCAATATCGGAGGTTTGTAACCGAAAACCGGTACCTGGAATCACCAGCCAGCGGGTTGCTTCATTGATCCTGGCTCCAAAAATAAGTGTAAGGATCAGTAATCCGACAGCCATTATTAAAAACAAACCTGCCATTGCTGAGTAGATCCTGTAAGGCAGATAATGGACCACCACTATAATTACAAGTCCGAGCAGGAGCATAATAAACTGGCTTCTAAGGAAATATGTTGTGTCTCCTCCATAATTTTTAAAGGCAATCCCTACCGATGAACTATATACAGAAAGCAGGGAATAGACCATAAAGAGGGCTACAAGGCCCCAAATGACCCTGTCTCCTTTAAATGTTTTTGTCAGCCAGCCCTTTTCCATATCAACATTCAATTAAAGATTACGTACCGCTGCTTTAAACTGACGGCCGCGATCCTCATAATTATTGAACAGGTCAAAACTTGCACAGGCAGGTGAAAGCAAAATGGTATCACCTTTCTTTGCCAGATAATAAGCAGACCTGACAGCTTCTTCCATCGATGCTGTCTCAACGATTGTTGATACTGTTTCGGTGAATGCTTCAAGAATTTTCCTGTTATCTTTCCCCAGGCAGACTACAGCTCTTACTTTTTCCTTAACAACCGGAACTAATTCGGAATAATCATTCCCTTTATCTATACCTCCCACTATCCAGACGATGTTTGTTTCCATACATTCAAGAGCATACCATGTTGAATTTACATTTGTTGCTTTTGAGTCATTTATGAAATTAATGCCGCTCACCTTGATTACCAGCTCAAGGCGATGTTCAACTCCCTGAAAATCAGCGAGGCTTTCTCTGATGGTTTCCTTCCGGATACCCAAAACTTTGGTTGCAATTGCAGCTGCCATCGAATTATAGGTGTTATGACGGCCTTTTAGTGCTAGTTCATGAATAGTCATAAGGTTTGTTTTATGTTGGTAATCAATTACTAATTCATTGTTTTCTATGTATGAAGCCATATTTTCCTTTGATATACCGGAAAATGGCATAAGTATCATTCGTGGGTCTCTTACAGATAATTCTTTCCTGATAATTGGATCATCAGCCCAGTATATCAGGAAATCTGTTTTTTTCTGGTTCTGCATGATCCTGAATTTCGAATCGATATAATTCTGAAGTTCGTATCCGTATCTGTCGAGATGATCGGGTGTGATATTCAGGAGTACTGCTATCTCAGCCCTGAAATTGTACATTCCGTCAAGCTGGAAGCTGCTAAGTTCTATTACATAAAAATCGTATTCTTTTTCAGCCACAGCCATTGCAAAACTGTTTCCAACATTTCCTGCCATTGCCACATTTTTACCTGCCTTCCTGAGTATGTGGTAAATAAGGTTTGTGACTGTTGTTTTTCCGTTACTGCCTGTCACACATATTTTTACGCCTCGTGCATACCTTCCTGCAAATTCAATCTCAGAGATTATAGGTATTCCTTTTTTATGTATCTTTCTTACCAGTGGCATATCTTCCGGGACACCAGGGCTTTTTATCACCTCGTTAGCTGTCATTATCTCATTCTCAGTGTGTTTACCCTCTTCCCATTTTATCTTCAGGTCTTCAAGTATCTCCCTGTATTTTTCCTTTATGGTTCCATTATCAGAAACAAAAACATCAAACCCCTGCCTATGTGCAAGAAGTGATGAACATGCACCACTA
>CAZOZU010000433.1:0-2392 GCA_964584355.1 uncultured Rikenellaceae bacterium | reverse complement strand
GGGGAATTTATTATAGCACATCAACAAGTCCTGAAACAACAGGGACAAAACTACAGGTAGGTAGTGGCACAGGAACATTCTCAATAAGCCTGACAGGTCTTTCTTATCACATTAAATATTACATTAAAGCTTATGCAACTAACAGTGTAGGGACAGCCTATGGTAATGAAGTGAATTTTACAACAGGAACCGTCATCGATTACGATGGGAATACATATAATACGGTTCAAATTGGCAACCAGGTATGGATGGCAGAAAACCTGGCAACAACCAGGTATAATGATGGAACAGAAATACCCAATGTAACAAGCAATTCAGAATGGAGTTATTCACCTGCCTACTGCTGGTACGATAACAATGAAACAAGCTATAAAGATACTTATGGCGCTTTGTACAACTGGTCCACGGTTAAAACAGGCAAACTCTGCCCCGAAGGCTGGCATGTACCTTCGGATGATGAGTGGAAAGAACTGGAAATGTTTTTGGGTATGAGCCAAAGTGATGCAGATGAATCTGCGATCGCACGTGGAACAGATGAAGGCAATAAACTAAAAGCTACAATTGGTTGGAACAGTAATGGTAATGGCACCGATGATTATGGCTTTACAGCCCTTCCGGGTGGTAGCCGTAGCTACTACAGTGGTAATTTCTACGGTGTTGGAGATAAGGGTTACTGGTGGAGTTCTGTAGAGCTCCATTCCAATACCGCCTGGTACCGGGAGTTACGTTATTATGAAAGTCAAGTCCGCCGTGGCGACGACTATAAGAGCTATGGTTTTTCAGTTCGTTGTGTCAGGGATTATTAACCCGGTGAAATGCTGCTTCGCAGCCTGCCGCAGTCATGTAGGGTTCCTGCTTTCTTGACAATTAAGTAAAACAAGATAAACCCTGATGCCCGTATCTGCTCGCAATAAAATTTATGAGGAGGATTTAAAATGTCTACTGATCAATCATCCAAGATCTCTGATCCAGTGCAGGTCAAGACATGGGTCCAACTTTTAGCCGTTTTAATTGGCGTTCTTCCACTTATATTTGCACATTATTTGACAAACGCACTTCAGGTGTTTGTTGTTGCACTTTCACAATAGATCATATTATAAAGAAATTTTTAGACATATTTCGGGTTTTTAACCAATATAATACTGCTTTCAAATTAAACAAAGAATAGTACAAAATAAAAACAGGGCAGCACATAACAAACGGTATGTGTCATGGCATGAAAATTGTGCCTTTAAATAACTGACCAACAATTGATCTCCATGAAAAAGTTATTGCTAATCGGTATTTCAGTTTTAATAACTGTGACGTCTTGTGAACTTATCAAGGATGATTCTGATCCAGACGTTTTCTTCAAAATAGGGGAAAAACCAGAATATAAATTTGATGATATTAATCTTTATGATTCATCAACTCATATTCTATATTTCAAGACTGTTCATGAAGAATTTAAAAATATCCTTGATGAATCTTTTACATTTTTTGAAAATGGAGATACAATATATTCAGGTACTTTTTATTCGGGGTACTCAAGTTATATTCCATTAGGACCCATAATCCTATCGCCACCGCATATGTACGGAGATTATGCCCTAAGGATTGAGATATGGCGTGATGACGAACCTGATAGAAGAAATAATCCGAGAATAATAGAATTGTTAAAAGAGCATGATCTTCTGCATTCAGGACTTTCAGGTATTATCAATTCCATAGAAATAAACGGGACTCAACTAACATTTATATTTACAATCTTCAACATGGATCAGAATGACCTCTTAATTCTTGACTTGGATAAAATAGGCCTCAATCTTTTTCATTATTTTACTAATGGACTTAAAATAAGCGACCGGAATGCTCATGAATTAGTATTTTCAAGTAATATAGAACACCAACAACCTGATCCTTGGAATAGTTTTAACATTGACTGGTTATCACTATTAAAATCTGGTGATTCCAGGCAATTTACTATTAACTATACAATAGATTCACCTTTAAATCCTGGTGAGTATTTTGCATTTTTTGAGTTCCCTGGACTGGCATACCAGGTAACATTAGACAACTTAAATCAGGACAACAACAGAATTTGGTTAGGCGACGTTCGACTAACCAAAAAAATAATTTATAAATAAAAGCCACGAACACATAACACGGTCAATGCTATGAAAAGCAGAGGCTCCGGTTAGTCAAAGTTAAAACAATAATTTCTTAAAATCTTCTTTTAAGACCCTATAAAATCACACTGCTATCTGTGGTCAGTTTAATGTACCTGCGTTTAGAAGATGGTTGAAAATGCATGTAATGAATAATCATAAATTCTCCATGGGTTTTGAAAAGGGTATACTTTTGTACACCCGGCTTTTAGTTCATCCTAATTGTTTTTATCAATAGGGGAGGT
>CAZOZU010000432.1:0-2392 GCA_964584355.1 uncultured Rikenellaceae bacterium | reverse complement strand
GAATCAGTAGAGGCTTTATAAGTAAGGAACAATCCTATTGGTAAGAGAATATATGATGAAGCCCACATACCTGCAATACCACTGATAAGATCCTCTTCTACAAGTTTCTCTCCCGACAGGGAGATCACATACCATATAACAAAGAAAAATATCGATATTACTGCTGGAGTGCCAAGTCCCCCTTTCCTTATTATCGCACCAAGAGGAGCTCCGATAAAGAAGAATATGATACATGCAGCCGGCAGAGTAAGTTTTTTATGCCAGTCTACTTCATATCTTTTGTGTCGTCTTGATTCCACCTTAAGTGATTCAGTATTATCAGTGAGGAAGACATTTGCCTCTTTAAGCATTTCAATAGTTCTTGTCAGTACTGTCAGTTTTTCCTGGGCAGGCAGGGAATCGAAAATGGCGTGTGTGTCAAAAGTCCTGGTACCTCCCAGACTTGTATAACTTGTATCGCTTCTTGATCCCTGCTTTTCAATAAAGATCTTACTGGAGGCAAAGTCTCCTATCTGGTTGATCTGTCTTGTACTGTGTCTTTTTCCAAGGGAATCGATATAATATGCAAGCTGCGCCATATTCATTCGCCATGAGTTTGCAGTAAACATATCCTGGCCGCTACGTTGAAGTTCAAAACCTGAAAGTGCAAGTACAAGAGTTTGTTCTTTAAATGAATCCTTCCTTGAAGGATGTTTTTTGTGATCTATACCCGGACTCTCTTCGTCCAGTTCATTGAAGGAATAACCATTATAAAGGGTCATTATTAGAGCTGTTTCATCGGGTGTAATCTTAATATAGCCCGAGTCGGCTACAATAACAGATATATTACCTTTCTTATCACGATGATCATAAACAATGAGGTTATCGAGACGGTTTGTTAAAGGGTCCTTGGAGGTTATTTTAATGCTGAATCCGTCTATATCGTTATTGAATGAGCCAGCCTGCAGGTTTATATCCGGACGTTTACGCCTGATGTCATATAACAACCCTCTGGCCTGCCTGTTAGAATAGGGGAGGATATAATTTGAAAAAAGGAAGGATACCGCAACAAGAAATAGCATCAATATGATAAGGGGTCTCATTATCCTCTGAAGAGATATTCCTGATGATTTAAGTGCTGTCAGCTCGCTATATTCGCCCATGTTCCCGAATGTCATCAGTGCTGCAAGAAGAATTGCCAGGGGAAGCGCCATCGGGACGAAAGAGAGGGAAAACTGGAAAAGAAGTTCTGTAATTATCTCTAAATCAAGACCTTTTCCGGCCAGTTCGTCGATATACATCCAGAGAAACTGCAACAGCAGAATTATGAGCACAATGAAAAATGTAAGTATCAGAGGCCCTATAAATGATCTCAGGACAAATATGTCAAGTTTTTTCACCGGAAAACTAATTTGATCGCAAAAGTACTTGATTTTTGCTAGAAATCATATTCAATAAATTATGTATTAAATCGAAAAGATTGCTTCGTCGTCCCGTTTTATATCGGGACTCCTAGCAATGACCTATTAAATAATTTTAGTTTCTGCTTAAACTTAAACAGGATTATATTAATAAAATTGTCATTGCGAATCCCGCATTGCACATTCCCAAGCCAAGGTTTAGGAGTGTAAGAGCGGGACGAAGCAATCTTTAAGATGGTCAAAGTATTTTGTAATGATTGATTTATTTCACTTCAGCGGATCCGAATTTATTGTTTGTGCTGTTTCCGCCCCTACGCCTTTGTACCTTTACGCCGTTCCTCATATCCCCAACAATCTCTTCAGATCAGTGATCTGTGTATCCCACAATGATACAGCATCATCCTTTTCATCGGGATCGGCAAAATCAGTTATTATCAGGGCAAGGCTGCCACTGAGTTCTTCTATATTTATCCTGAATTCAAAATAGTTCGATTCTT
The DNA here is from genome assembly GCA_964584355.1 of uncultured Rikenellaceae bacterium. Lineage (GTDB taxonomy): Bacteria > Bacteroidota > Bacteroidia > Bacteroidales > VadinHA17 > LD21. Next base: position 495 of record CAZOZU010000432.1, on the reverse strand, counting down.
CATCCTCTGTATCGAGCCATTCGAATCTTACGAATTTATTCTCTTTGAGTGCTGTTATTCTTGCTTTTAATTCTGATTTACTCCATGTAAAAGTAAAAATATCACCATCGACAGTGACATCATCCGCGAACCATTCACAAAGTCCTTCCGGTGTGCTCAGTCTTGAAAACAGGACTTTTGGTGAGCAGTTCATCGGGTATTCCAGTTCGTATTTCTTGCTCATTCTTAATTAACAAATAAACCATCCATGCAATATAGAAAAAATATTGAAACATAAAAATATCTTATTGTGAATTAAGCATAAACTAATTATATTTGCACCCGCAAAACGAACTCCTCAGATACAGATAATGAGGGACAAATCAACCTTCTCAGCCAGAGGCCTTCGCCAAGGCTATAGTGATCAAACCCCTCCTTCGCCAAGGCTTCGGAGGATTAAGGGCGTCCCGACAGGTCGGGACAGATGGTTAGAGCGTCCCGATTCATCGGGAAGGT
>CAZOZU010000431.1:0-2392 GCA_964584355.1 uncultured Rikenellaceae bacterium | reverse complement strand
TCTCGAGGAGAGCATCTCTTCTGATGGCATTGTAGATATCGGGCTCATTTTCCTTGCTAAGCCTGATGCATTTTGCATAACAGCCTCCTTCAAAATTAAAGATACCGTCGTCATCCCATCCATGTTCATCATCTCCTATAAGAGCTCTGTCAGGATCGGTTGAAAGAGTTGTTTTACCTGTTCCTGAAAGACCGAAGAATATTGCCACATCACCCTTTCTTCCAACATTCGCAGAACAGTGCATGGCGGCTATCCCCCTGAGTGGCAGATAGTAGTTCATCACTGAGAATATCCCTTTTTTCATTTCACCACCATACCAGGTTCCTCCGATCACTGCCATATTTTCTGTGAGATTGAAGAATACGAAATTTTCTGAATTAAGTCCCTGTTTCTCCCAGTCAGGATTTACAGCTTTTGAAGCCATCAGAACAACGAAATCAGGTTTGAAGTTTTCCAGCTCATGCTGTTCTGGTCTGATAAGCATGTTTTTTACAAAATGTGCCTGCCAGGCTACTTCAGTAATAAATCTGACATTTAACCTTGAGCTTTTATTTGCCCCACAGTAACAATCAATAACAAAAATTTTTTTCCCTGAAAGCTGTCTTGCCGAAATGTCTTTACAATGCTGCCATATTTCCTGTGATATTGGTTTATTATCAGAGACTTTGGCTTTATCTGACTTCCACCAGACAGTATCCTTTGTTTTGTCATCCAGCACCACATATTTATCTTTGGGAGAACGGCCTGTAAAAACACCTGTATCAACCGATATAGCCCCGGTTCTGGTAATAATCCCTCTCTCAGCCTTATCTAACCCGGGCTTTGTCTCTTCGGCAAAAAGTCTGTTATAATCAGGATTATATACTATTTCTGGTACATCATAAATGCAATATTCAGATAAATCTTTTAATGTTATCATTGTAACAGGATTACTATTGGAAATAAGAGGTATAAAGTTATTAAAATATTAATGTATTGAATTTTGAGATTATAATTTCTGTAAAATTTACTTTTTGAGATAGGGTTTATTAATTCAGGAAGGTCTTATATATAGTTCATAGGTTTGGGTTTTCACTAAAAATCAGGTTAGATTGCAGCCATGCAAAAGATGTAGGGGCGTTATACACAACGCCCCTGCTTAATTAATTGTTAATCAATTGCTTACTTCCTGGATTTTACGGCAGCCTGTGCTGCGGAAAGTCTTGCAATGGGAATCCTGAAAGGTGAACAGCTGACATAGGTTAAATTATTCTTGTAGCAGAATTCAACTGAAGCGGGATCACCTCCCTGTTCTCCGCAAATACCTATCTTAAGATCGGGTCTTGTTGATCTTCCTTTCTGGACCGACATAGTAATAAGCTGTCCTACACCATCCTGGTCGATTGTCTGAAATGGGTCGGCATCAAGCATATTCTTGTCGAGGTAGTCATTGAGGAAACCTCCGATATCATCACGGCTAAAACCATATGTCATCTGTGTGAGGTCGTTTGTGCCGAATGAGAAGAATTCGGCTGTTAAGGCCATTTTATCTGACAGGAGGGTTGCGCGGGGTATCTCTATCATTGTCCCGTACTTATAATCTATCTTGTCTACTTCGAACTTCTTACAAACCTCATCATAGACTTTATCCACAACTTTCTTTGTAACATCAAGTTCTGATACATCGCATGTAACCGGAACCATCAGCTCAGGATGTGGCTGTTTTCCTTCTTTGATAAGTTCCATTGTGGCCTCAAGCATTGCTCTTGCCTGCATCTCTGTGATTTCAGGATAGGTTATTCCGAGACGAACTCCGCGATGACCCATCATCGGGTTGGATTCGTGCAGGGCTTCCCCGCGTTTTTTCACGTTTTCTTTATCTATACCCAGTGCCTTAGCCAGTTCTTCCTGTTTATCGTCACCTTGTGGTACAAACTCATGAAGTGGCGGGTCAAGCAATCTGAAAGTTACTGGTAATCCATCCATAGCTTCCAGAGTAGCCTTCATATCCTTTTTTACAAAACTGAACAGATCATCAAGTGCTTTACGACGTTCTGTTACATTTGCGCTGAGGATCATTTTACGAAGCAGGAAAAGTGGTTCTTCTGAACCTTTTCCATAAAACATATGCTCGGTGCGGAAAAGTCCAATACCTTCAGCTCCAAAATCACGTGCAACTTGTGCATCCTCAGGAGTGTCAGCATTAGTGCGAACACCCATTGTACGGTGTCTATCGACAATAGTCATGAATTCCTTAAATCTCGGATTCTCTGTTGCATCCATAAGGGCTAATTCTCCTGTATAGACATTTCCTTTTGTACCGTTGAGTGTAATAAGATCACCCTCTTTAATTACTATATCTGATTCAGCGATTTTTGCTGTTTTAGCTTTTGAATTTACATTTAATGCTCCG
>CAZOZU010000430.1:0-2393 GCA_964584355.1 uncultured Rikenellaceae bacterium | reverse complement strand
TGTGCCGGTGAACCAGATCATCAGCTTTTTCAGGGTGTCGCAGGATGCAAAAATGAGTCTCGACCGGCTGGCTGAAGTACACGACATGGAAAATGAGGAGCATGAACCTGAGATGAAAGTCAGGAAGCTTCCCGATAAAAAAGATCTTTTTATAAACAATGTGTCATTTCAGTATGAAGGGCCTAATTCACCATATGCACTTAAAGATGTTGATCTTTATATAGCTGAAAACAAAACAACTGCAATTGTCGGTACCAGTGGAAGTGGTAAAACAACTCTGCTGAAGCTTTTGCTCGGGTTCTATAAACCGGTAGTGGGAGAGATCCTTATTGGTGATACACGTCTGTCAAATCTCAGCCTTAAAATATGGCGCGAAAAAACAGGTGCGGTAATGCAGGATGGATTTCTTTTTCCTGAATCAATAGCATCGAATATTGCACCGGGTATAGCCGAAATTGATGAGGAAAGACTGGTAAAAGCAGCTGAAATAGCCAATATAAAAGGATTTATAGAATCAATGCCCCTTAGCTATAACACAAAAATAGGAGCCAATGGCCATGGATTGAGTGAAGGACAGATGCAAAGACTTCTGATAGCACGGGTCGTTTATAAAGATCCTGAGATAATAATCTTTGATGAAGCTACTAATTCTCTGGATGCAAATAATGAAAAAGCAATAGTTGAAAATCTTGCCGTTTTTTTTAAGGGTAAAACTGTTATAATAGTTGCCCACAGACTAAGTACAGTAAGGGATGCCGATAAAATAGTTGTTATGGATAACGGCAGAATAGTGGAATCAGGTACTCATGATTCTCTTATTAAAAACAACGGAGCATATTTTAACCTGATTAAAAACCAGCTTGAACTGGGAAAGTAAACAGATGGGATGAAAAATAAAAAACCGGATATACTCTATTCTGATCCTGTTCAGGAAATAATATCCAATCCACCCAGGAGAATTATTCGTTGGGGGACAACCGTAATATTCATTGTGTTTGCTGTATTGATATTTCTTTCATGGCTGATAAAATACCCTGACGTAATACCTTCTCCTATAGAAATAACTACACATAATCCTCCGGTGACACTGGTAAGTAAAATAACAGGCCGGATAAATGAACTATACGTCACTGATGGAGAAAAAGTTAAACAGGGACAACTCCTTGCAGTGATGGAGACTGCAGCATCAATCAGTGAGATAGACCTGCTGAGGATTATTATTGATACAATCAAAAAACCTGATGCCCTGTTAATTGAATCATTTCCTGATTTTTATGAACTGGGTGAACTTCAGGAATACTATGCAGCCTTTATGAAAGTGCTTTCTGATTACAATACATATATAACCAACGATTTTTATGGAAGCAAGATTCATTCAATAACAGCGGAAATAGAAGGAATACAGCAATATATTGAAAGGATAGGGATCAAGGAAGAGCTTGTTGCACAGAACCTGGAGATAGAAAAAAGGAAATTTGAAAGAGATTCAATATTGCATTCCGGAAATGTTTATTCGGAAAATGATATAGAAAACTCGAGACAATCATTTATCAGAACAAACCTGGAGCTTCAGGAAGTTCGTCTTGATCATTCAGCTAAGACAATAGAGCTTGCTGAGAAAATGCAGTTGCTACAGGATTACAGGATAAGCAGACAGGCTGAGAAAGAGAAGCTCATTTCTGCTCTCGATGAAGCTCTGCTGAACCTGAAAGCACAAATGAAGATATGGCAAAACAATTATCTTCTCATCTCACCTGTTGATGGGAAAGTGGCCTTTACTATGTATTGGAGTATAAATCAATCTGTTACTGTTGATCAATCTGTACTATCCGTTGTTCCGGAAGATACCGGTGATTTTGTCGGCAGAATAAACCTCAAAATGCAAAGATCAGGAAAAGTAAAAGTCGGTCAGGATGTAAATATTAAACTGAGTGGATTCCCTTATCTGGAATATGGTATGATCAGAGGTACTGTAAGTTCAAAATCTCTTGTACCTGCCGGCGATGCCTATATAATAGAAGTAAATCTTCCTAACGGTCTTATAACACTTTATGGACGTAAACTTGATTTTACACAGAATATGCAGGGAACAGCAGAAATAGTAACTGAAGATTTGCGGTTACTTCAAAAAATAATAAATCCGTTCAGATACCTTATATCCAGAAACAAAAGCAGATGATCAATTTTGCCTGTTATCTTTAGAATATGGTTCATAATCATCATCTTGCGATGATGACGAAAATGAGGATTCTGATCTCTGACCCGGTTGCGAACCTTTATACTTCTGTTCCTTTTTTATAAACCTTCTGTACAGACTGAATCCCAGCGCAATAAAGGCAATAACAATAAATATTATTTCCGTTGTACTCATAGTATATTGATGTTTGTTCTGC
>CAZOZU010000429.1:0-2396 GCA_964584355.1 uncultured Rikenellaceae bacterium | reverse complement strand
AGAAGATAAGAAAATATGAGGAGCGTTACGGATTCAGGTTTGCAGAAATGACATTGTATTTCCCCGATTATAATTTCGAGGTCGATTCAAAGGTCATGCTGGATGTACTTCATCTTGATACACCAGCGTTGCCTTCAGAGAAAAACAGCGAGATGATTCAGAATATCCTGCAGGACTATGTGCACATAAAAACGAGGAAGAAACAATATGAGGCAGTACGTAATGATCCTTATTTCAATGCCTTACAAATAAGATTTGCTTATGCAGTAACATGTCATAAAGCCCAGGGCGGACAGTGGGAGAGGGTCTTTATCGACCAGGGAATGTTCAACCGCATAGAAGTCTCAATAGACTACCTGAGGTGGTTCTATACGGCACTTACAAGATCAACTGACAGGGTATACCTCGTAAATTTCAGGGATGAGTTCTTCCTGGAATTCTGACAAATTTAAATTCCAATTTTAATGCCTCCGGCATTAATCAGCAAAAGATTTAGTATATATCTATCTAATTGACTGCTTTGAGGATATAGTCTGAGATTATTTCCAGTGTGGGTATCTCCTGTCCATTATCCCAGCTGATGTCTTTATTGGTCGTTGTTACAATTATCAGGTCGAGATCCGGGAAGTTTAAGATATACTGACCTCCCATACCCATTGCCATGAACATGTCGTACCCGTTTATTTTACCCTGCCACCAAAGATAACCGTAGTTATAATCAGTCAATGGTCCCCATTGCACCCCATCTCTGTCCCATGTTTTTGTCAGTGATGATTCAACCCAATCCCCGGAGACTATCTGCTTGTCATTTATCATTCCATCATTGAGGTACATATAACCAAGAACAGCCATGTCACGCGGTTTCATAAAAATATCGTAACCACCTGTATTATGCCCCGCCGGGTCGGTACGCCATTCTGCAATTTCGATACCCATAGGTCCTGAAAGGTTTGCATTGGCATACATCAGGGCACTTTTCCCTGTGACTTTTGTTAATATAACCGAGAGAAGATGTGTCTGAAGCGAATTATAGGCGAATTTCGATCCCGGATCGTATAACAGAGGCAAGCGGAATGTCTCCCATACCCAGTCACTTTTCTGTACGACAGGAATAAGATTGTTTTCTTCGATATCTATACCCATCCTCATGGTAAGCAGATGCCTGATCGTAACATCGTAAAATCGCTCATCCATCCCGGGATAAACATATTCAGGAAAATAATCCATTACTTTTTTATCAAGACTCTCGATCAATCCGTTATCAAATGTAATACCTATGAGAGCCGACATGAAGCTTTTAGTGCATGACCATATCTGGTGTGCCATATTTGAAGAATATCCGTTGTAATACTCTTCAGCAACCAGGTAACCGTTACGGATCACTATTATTGCATCAACGAAACCCAGTTCTTCTGCAGCCATATATGCCGAGTCGAGTATCTGATGATCGATACCAACTTCAGAAGGTGTTGCTTCAGGCCATTTAAAACGAAACCGGTCTTCTGACTTACTGCATGAAATCATGAAGATGGGTATGAGAATCAAGAGAAAGGCTGCTTTTTTCATGGATTTGTATTTTGAATCAGTTTACTGCCTGGAAAACATCCTCAAAAATTATCTGTATTATGCTCATCCAGTGTTCACCAGCCTGCTCATAAGTTACATTGCTGGTCCAGCAGGTGGCTGCGACAACAAGTTGCTGATCAGGAACCATTATAATAAATTGTCCTCCCCAGCAAGGGGAAAACGGTTGATCGAATCCTGCTTATCACAAGAACAAAGTATGGTGACTAAAAGAATTGTATGCAGGAGTGAGCTAAGATGTTTATACTTTTTCATAGAATAGTAATTATCACATCTATAAGACCCTGCAGAGATCAAATACCCTAACTGATTTTAAGATAATACTATTTTATTCGTATCGTAGTGATTCAGCCGGATTAGCCAATGCCTTCCGGAATGTGACCAGGACAACCGTAATTGTTGCGATAACCAGACTTATTATTGCTCCTGTAATAAAAATTCCAGTAGTTATGCTTGTTTTATAAGCAAATTCGTTGAGCCATTTTGTTCCTAACCAAAGTACTACAGGCCATCCAAGAAGATTTGCAATTAATGTCAGCAAAATAAATTCCCTGATAAGTTTTGTTATAACCAGGGTGATGGATGCTCCAAAAGTCTTATGAATAGCAATTTCCTTTGTTCTTTGTCCAGCCATGAAGGTAGCCATACCAACCAAGCCAAGTACACCAATCAGGATTGCAAGCAAAGTGAAGTAAATGAGTATTTTACTCATTCTTTTATCCGATTTGTACATTTGGTCAAAACTCTCATCGACAAAACTATAGTCGACAGGTATGCCGGGTGCATATTCATCAAGTGTCTCCATTATTTTT
>CAZOZU010000428.1:0-2400 GCA_964584355.1 uncultured Rikenellaceae bacterium | reverse complement strand
AATCTTTTCTCTTACTGTTAATGACACCCTTGGAATCAACCATTACCAGGTTCTCTTTCTTAACACCCAGCGCAATATAGAGTCTTGAACATGAAATAGCTGCTGCACCTGCACCGCATACAACCATTTTTATTTCATCAATTTTTTTCCCGGTAATCTCCAGTGTATTAAGAAGCCCGGCCCCGGATATTATCGCAGTGCCATGCTGATCATCATGGAATACAGGTATATCAAGCATTTTTTTAAGCCTGGTCTCTATCTCAAAACACTCGGGAGCCTTAATATCTTCAAGGTTGATGCCTCCGAATGTAGGTGCTATCTTTGCACATATTTCGATAAGCTTATCCGGATCCTTCTCGTCAATTTCAATATCAAATACATCCACATCGGCAAAGACCTTGAATAATAATCCCTTGCCCTCCATTACTGGCTTTCCTGCCATGGCCCCGATATCTCCAAGCCCCAATACTGCTGTGCCATTCGAGATTACAGCAACAAGATTGCCCCTGGCTGTGTAGGTGTATACATCCTCGGGATTCTTTTCTATCTCAAGGCATGGATATGCTACTCCCGGAGTATAAGCTAAACTCAGATCGAACTGTGTACTGTAAGGTTTTGTCGGGATTACCTCTACTTTTCCGTGTCGTCCTCTGCTATGATAGAGAAGCGAATTTTCTTTTGTAACTTTTGGCATGGGTTAATCTGTTTATGGATTATTTTAAATACTGTTTTGTCCGGTGTGAGGATAATAATACCCGGAATTATTGTTTCTCTAAAAATATAATAATTAAATCAAATTATCTATGAAAAGGATCATATTATTATTCATATCCAGAATTACCACAGATAACATATTTACGGATATATATTTTGCAGTGACAACAAATTTGAATATTTTCAAAGCCGATAATATCAAAATACTCAACAAGACCACATTATTGCTATATGGAACAAAATCTTGCTATCGGCGCTGATATTGGAGGCAGCCATATCACTTGTGCCGCAGTTGATCTTTCTTCAGGGAAAGTATTGAAAGATACTATATCGGAGAGAGCCGTGGATAACCAGGCTCATGCTAATGTAATTATCAGTACCTGGACAGACGCACTTGCCGGAGCTTTGAAAAAGGTGCCGACTGAGAAAGTTAAAGGCATAGGATTCGCAATGCCCGGACCTTTTGATTATGTAAAAGGGATCTGTTATATAAGGGGAGTGGCTAAATATGAAAACCTCTATGGTTTCAATATCGCTGATGCAGTTGCCAGCAGCCTGGAAGTTGAAGATGGTTTCCTTATCAGATTCATGAACGATGTATCAGCTTTTGCCGTTGGTGAAGCTGTTATAGGCAAAGCAGCAAATGTCGACCGGTCTATGTCCGTAACCCTCGGTACAGGTTTCGGATCTGCATTTATCAGCAAACGCATCCCTATTGTCGATGGACCTGAAGTGCCAAAGCTTGGATGTGTTTATCACCTTCCCTATAAAGACGGAATAGCAGATGACTATTTCTCAACACGCGGATTATTAGGCAGATATAGAAATCTGACCGGTAAAGACTTAGAGGGTGTTAAAGTACTTTCTGAGATGGCCTCCTCAGATAAAGCCGTTGCATATATTTTTGTTGATTTTGGCAATGATCTGGCCCTGTTTCTTGCTCCATGGCTAATAAAATTCAAAGCTGAAATACTTGTTATGGGAGGAAATATATCCTATGCGTATGATCTTTTTGGAGAAGCATTTGAAGAGAGACTGAAGAAAGAGAACTGTGCCTGTAAGGTAGAACTTTCAACACTTAAGGAGGACGCAGCTCTTTTCGGAAGTGCCTACCTCCTCGATGACGATTTCTGGAAATCAGTACAACATGCATTGCCGCTTATGTAACTAATAACATCTCCCCTGCCTGCCGGCAGGCAGGCCTTGAGGGGGGTCAGGGGGGTAATTAGTTTTAACCCACCCCTGGCCTCCCGACCTGTCGGTCCGGACAGGCTCTCTAGGGAGGGGAACCTAAGCGCTAACCACTAAACCGCTAAACCTTGAACCTTGAATCTTGAATCACAATAACATGAACACACAAAAAATAAAAGTATCCAAAATTGCACCTGTACTGATGGCATTTTTTGTCATGAGTTTTGTCGACCTTGTGGGCATCGGTGTTGACCGTGTTAGTACTGACATGAACCTGAGTGCAACCATTGCACAGCTAATACCCTCTGCAGCTTTCCTCTGGTTTTTCCTGCTCTCGGTACCTGTGGGTGTGATGCAGTCACGCCTGGGAAAACGTTTTATGCTGAATATAGGTATGGGAGTAACAGCCATGGGCTTACTCTTACCATTCTTTATCTATTCATTTGGCACGGTGCTTATAGGATTTGCTCTTCTGGGAATAGGCAATACCATTGT
>CAZOZU010000427.1:0-2409 GCA_964584355.1 uncultured Rikenellaceae bacterium | reverse complement strand
TAAGTCATTATATTTCTGTGAATTATGGTATTTAACCTGAAGTGAGCTTTCAGGTAAGGAATAACATGTTCTGTCATGATATATTGCATTTCGTATGGTATCCCGGGCATTGAGATGAATACCTTTCCCTCTTTTTCAAACAACATTCCCGGTGCTGTTCCCCTGATATTTTTAAAAACCTGACAAGCTTGTGGAACCTCTGCCTGCTTACGGTTTTGTTCATTCATCGGTATACCCCTTCTCTTCATCATGACTTCAATCATAGCAAGTACTTTCTGGTCAATAACAAGATAAGTATCAAAGAAATCGCAAAGTGTCTGCCTGGTAATGTCATCGCTGGTTGGCCCGAGCCCACCTGTAATTATTATAACATCTGATTTGGATTCGGCATTCTTAAGTGCATCAAGAATATCATCATGAAGATCATGAACAGAGCTTATGCCGTTGACATCAAAACCGAGATTGCTTAGTTGTTTACCTATCCATGCTGAATTTGTATCGATGGTCTGACCTATAAGTATCTCATCACCGATAGTAACAATATGTGCTTTCATCGTTAAAGAGTTATACGGAACATCCGGGAAAAAGTATAATTCGTTCAGTTTTACCTGCTTCGATCTTCAAACTTCTTACGGTTTTTCATAATTATCCATTCATTGAGCCCCGGACATATCGCCTGAAGTATTGCATTGGCTTTCCCGATTGGAGTAAGGATGGTTAAATTCTTCCTGTGTGAGATGTTCTTTATTACAGCTTTTGCCACAGATTTAAATGAAAGGACTTTGTATGCTGTCCTTGGTTCAAGTACTATTCTTGAGCCATCCTTACTGATAGTCTCTTTACCTTTCTCATTCTCCGTTATGCCAACCAGGATCAGTCCGACATGTATTTTATGTTCTGCCTCCTCGATCCTGATTGACTCTGCCAAAGCCCGGAGAGCCATCTTTGAGGCACAGTATACAGAAAGGCCTGGCAGGCCTCTGATTCCTGCAAGACTTGAGATAAAGACAATACTTCCATGGCTCATCCTCAGATATTTCATGGCAGCAATAGTGACGTTTGAGGTACCGAAAACATTGACATCAAATACTGTTCTGAAGACCACGGGATCAAGGTCTGCAAAATTGCCGCGCATCGAAATGCCTGCATTATTTACAAGGATATCAATGCGTCCATGAATCCTGTAAGTCTCTTCCACCAGGTGTTTCGAACCTTCGGGTGTTGTGATATCGCAACATATCCCTGTTACCCTGTCATGTATCATTTTCAATTCACGGACTGCTTCCTGCAATCTGGTGTTGTCTCTTCCATTAAGGATGACAGAAGCACCTCCTTTTGCCAGCTCAACGGCAATTCTCTTACCTATCCCGCGGTTTGATCCGGTTATAATTGCTACCTTATCAGCAAACAACATCTTTTTCATTTCACACTTTTCTTTTGTAAATCATTTCAGGATTATATTTAAGAGAAGCAAAGCAGTTTGTCCAGGCCATGACGAGATGGACAATGAAAGCTATCCAGATGGTTCCTGAAAAAAGGGTTACCAGGCAAAGCACTATTCCCAGGGGTATTGCTCCGATGGTTTCATTTAGACCCTTCGGAACATGGGTGGCTGAATATAGAGCGGTATTAACTGCTATAGCCGGCCATATTCCTATCTGGTCAGCCACGGGCATCAGGAGAACACCTCTGAAAAGTGTCTCATAGCCAAGAAGATAAAGAGTCCATCCGGCTGCAGCAATGAATATAGTTTTGCGGGTCCATATCTTCGCTCTTATCTGCGGATAATTTGCAAGGTTTGCGGGTTTTCGTGCTCCAACCAGTGTAACCGGTACAACAATAACACAGAGTCCTGCCGTCCAGAGGATAGTGTAGAGAAAAGTATCAGCCCTGAATGTTATGCCATAATCTGCAATTCTGAAGGACGGTATCAGCCACAGACACATTAGCAGGGGTATCAGGCCCATGACGGTGAATCCGAAGATCTTGGTGAAAAAGATATGATATACCGAACCTGTATTACTATCATATTTTCTGTAAAAGAACTTTTTGATTCGTTCAGACAGGGTAGTGAACCAATAAATAATAAAGGCTACAGCTGCCAGGATTACGGGTAATGCAACAGCAATATCATTTTCACTAAGAGTAAGTATATGCATAAAAATATTTTTGTCCGGCAAAGGACCACCGGGTTATTCTGCCTTTGTTTTATAAAGATAAAATTAATTTTAATTATCGGAAGATGAATACATATAATTAATATCGGGGAGTTATGGAGGCAGTATATAAAAGTTAATGATATATTATTACAGGTGATAAACATTTTGAATTATATTTGCCGAAGTTCTTTTTGTTAGCGGGAGTAGCTCAGTGGTAGAGCATCAGCTTCCCAAGCTGAGGGTCGCGGGT
>CAZOZU010000426.1:0-2414 GCA_964584355.1 uncultured Rikenellaceae bacterium | reverse complement strand
ATCAAATTTAATTAATACATCATGTTGCCAATAATACGGATGTACTGAAGCTCCGTCTGAGTTCCAGGTTTCCCCCAGTTGCCTCATGACATTTAATCCTGTAACTAACAGGCTATATGTCCATCTTCTGGCATACCCGTTAAACAGGATGATAATTAAGAATATAGCAGATAAAGTCAGGTATGTTCAGTTCCTGCATGATGCTTCGGAGATAAATATGACAACAGGCAGGAACGAAGCAGGTAACGATCTGATATTGTCACTGCCGGTTCTGAAACCACCTGTTGAGATACCCGTACTGGAGGTATTTTTGAAATAGGAGGGAAGCTGGCTGGTACGGATTTATAATCCGCACCTGTTTTCATCATCTGAAAGGCACGGATTTCAACCGAGGACCGCCTTAGCGGGCCGAGCTCGCCGACTTCGTCGGACGTAGCCGACTATTTCGGCCGAAGTCCGAAGGCAAATCCGCGTAAGCAACCGGCATCCAGTAACACTTATATCTCAATTATCAGAATAGTATCCGTTTCATCAACCACCTCCTGAGGTATTGATATTGCAATCCCAAAGGTATCTTGCTTATATTTCAGTAAGGCACCTGTTTTGAATAGTGTTACACCTTTGACCTTTTTCCCGAAATCCGGCAGTAACAGGGTATTATCTTCAGGATTAAGAAGATGAACATATACTTTATTGCCCTTATATGTTGTTACACCCCATGATCTTGGTGATACCGGCCCTCCGCGGGTTCCATAGATTGTCTCACCGTTTTCCTTCATCCATATACCCATTTTCTTCAATGTTGAGATAAATTCCGGCTGGATTTTTCCGTTAGGCATTGGTCCCACATTAAGGAGGAAGTTTGCATTATAGCCTGCTGCTTTTACCAGGTATTGTATAAGGTCTTTCGTTGATTTATAGTTTTTATCCTGCAGGTTGAATCCCCAGGAGTTATTCATTGTCTCACAGGTCTCAATAGGAAGAACACCAACTGTCTGGTCGGGATTGAAACCTGTTGTTTTCTGTCCCGGCAGATCCTTCTCAAACATCTGGAAGTCTTCACCGGGGATTGTTGCAAGGTGGTGATTGCTACCTATCATGCAATCAGGTTGGAGGCTATGTATCAGGCTGTAAGTTTTTTCAAGCCGCCAGTCGGCATCTCTTTTATCCCAGAAACCATCGAACCAAATACCACCTATTTCACCATAGTTTGTAAGCAGTTCGCTAAGCTGTCCATCCATATAATCGAGATATTTGTACCAGTCACCCTTGTCGGGCCTTCCCGCTGTAAGTCCTGTATTACCACGCGGGTAATAGTTATCCTGGTACCAGTCGAGCTGTGAATGATAGAAGAATAGTTTTATTCCCTCTTTTCTGCACTCATCGGCAAGCATCTTCAGCACATCCTTTTTGTAATTAGTACGGTCAACAATATCCCAGTCGGTAATTTTTGAATCGAACATCGCAAATCCGTCATGATGTTTGCTGGTTATGGTTATATATTTCATTCCAGCAGCTTTTGCCATAGCTACCCACTCTTTCGGATCATAATCAACCGGATTGAAGAAAGCAGGAAGCTTCTCATAGGTTTTTTTATCAATTCGCTGGTTGTTCATTACCCATTCTCCGTCACCAAGGACACTATATACTCCCCAGTGGATAAACAAACCAAATTTAGCGTCCTGAAACCACTCGCGGTTTTTCAGGTTTCCTTCTGTCGGTGTGTATTTAATCTGGCTGTTGGCAGCAATTGTAATAAATAAAGCTAAGAAAATCAGGGCTTTGCGTATCATGGTCTTACTTTTTGGTTAATAAGTAAATATAAAGATATTTTTTCTTTGTGACTGTGGTTCACATGTACCCATCCCCCATCCTTTGTTTCACTCAGGATTTGCCCCCTTCCCTGATAAATAAACCAAGGAAGGGGGCTTATGTTATTGTAAATCTAAATATTCCCCCTCCCTGCCTGGAGGGAGGGGGATGCTGAGCGAAGGCGAAGCAGGGGGAGGGTACATGCTAATTATTCCAGTGAACCCACCTCTTTTTCAACTTCGGTGAGGATCTCACACGATCTTACAAGTTCCCTCATAACTGTGTGATCGGGGTAAAGTGGCCGGTCAATATCGAGAAATTCAACATGTTTCCTGATGACATCCTTGGCCTTATGCACTCCCTTGCCGAATTTATATTCTTCCTTTCTGAAGTCAAGAGCTTGTGCTGCTGCCATATACTCTATTCCAAGGATTCCATAAGCTGCTTCAAGTATCTGGTTATTCTTTATCGCAGTATTCATACCCATTGAAACAAAATCTTCCTGGTCGGCTGCTGCAGGTATCGACTGTATTGAAGCCGGCATTGACAGAATTCTTTGTTCATCTATCATCATATCAGCAGTATACTGGCTCAGCATCATA
>CAZOZU010000425.1:0-2419 GCA_964584355.1 uncultured Rikenellaceae bacterium | reverse complement strand
TTCCCGGATATTGAACAGAAGATGGAAATGGCAAATTATGCTGTATAAATGGCTTTAAAATTCGGTATCGGAAAACCAAAAGTGGCACTTATCGGAGCCTCAGAAAAAACAAGCCGCCATTTCCAGTATTCAGTCGACTACCCTGAGATGTGCAGAATGGCAGATGAGGGAATTATTAAAAACTGTATTATGGATGGTCCACTCGACCTTTTTCTTGCATGCGACAAAGAAAGTGTTGAAATTAAAGGAGTTAATACTCCTGTTGAAGGTGATGCCGATATTCTCCTGTTTCCTTCACTCGAATCCTGTAATCCCTTCTATAAGAGCCTTATGCTTTTTGCAAACGGAGAACTGGCAGGATTGATTAGAGGTACAGAAAAACCTGTTATTGTTATGTCACGCAGCGAAAGTGAGAAATCGAAGTACTATTGCATCGCCCTGGCATGCCTGATGACATAAATTTATCAGAAGAAATAAATAAATTATTACCGGAAAATGATGAAACGTCTAATACTTGTAATAAACCCGGGTTCAACTTCAACAAAATTTGCCCTGTTCGAAGAGGAGGAAATGCTTTTTGAGAAAACCCTTACTCACAGCCATTCAGATATTGTACATTATAAGAATATTACTGATCAGTTCGAATTCCGGAAAGATCTTATTATACAAGAACTCAAAAGCAGGAATTGCGACCCTGGACGTATAGCTGTAGTGGTTGGCAGGGGTGGGCTTGTAAAACCTATTGAATCGGGAATATACGAAGTAAATGAGAAGATGATAGCCGACCTTAAATCCGGACTTTTAGGTCAGCATGCAAGTAATCTCGGGGGTATTATTGCTCATGATATTGCAGTTACCCTGCCGGATACAAAAGCATATATAGTTGATCCGGTAGTAGTTGATGAACTTCAGCCTGTGGCAAGATTCTCAGGACATCCGGCTATTGAGAGAATATCAATATTTCATGCCCTGAACCAAAAAGCTGTAGCAAGGATGTATGCAGCATCAATGAGTAAAAACTATGATGATCTTAATCTGATAATAGCCCACATGGGAGGGGGAATAAGTGTTGGGGCTCATAAAAAGGGAAGGGTCGTCGATGTCAACAATGCTCTGAACGGGGATGGTCCTTTCTCTCCCGAACGATCAGGTACTCTTCCTGCAGGACAGCTGGCCGACTTGTGCTTCAGCGGGAAATACACACATACCGAAGTCAAATCAATGATAACCGGAAAAGGCGGCATGGTTGCCTACCTGGGCACGAATAGTTTTAAGGATGTTTGTAAGATGGCAGAGAGGGGCGACAAGAAAGCACTCCTGATAAGAGATGCTGCAGCATACCAGGTATCAAAGGAGATAGGAGCTATGGCTGTTGTGCTTGAAGGTAATGTTGATGCTATAATTCTTACAGGCGGACTGGCATACAATGAATCATTTGTAAACCATATCAAATCGTTCGTTCATTTCATAGCAAAAGTAATGATATATCCCGGAGAGGATGAGATCAGATCACTGGCTTTCAATGGATTACTCGCACTTAATGAAAAAATAGCAATAAAGGAGTATAAATGATCTATTAAGGATCACTAAAGGCTACCGGTATCACCTTCCCGTTGAAGAACTTATTACCATTCAATGCGAAATCAGCAATTAATTTTGCCATTTCCCTTGCAGTTACCGGGGCTTTCAGACCAGGGAAGGCCTCTTCGAACATCTCTGTCTGTACCGAACCCAAAGCCAGGCAGTTTACAGCAATGCCAGATTCACGAAATTCTCCTGCAAGACATTCAGACATACATGACAGTGCAGCCTTGGATGCACTGTAATATGACATGCCCCTGTATTTTGAACTTCCCTGAAAACCTCCCATACTTGATATGTTTACTATGTGAGAACCATTTTTCATTAATGGCTGGAGCAGACGTATCACAGAGGCAGGACCAAAGAAATTTGTCTCCATAAGCTTTCTGGCCTCTTCTTCGTCGAAATTCATAAAATCCATGTGAACCAGGTAACCTGCATTGTTTATCAAAATATCAACGTTTTCAAAATAACCGGTTACTGCATCAAGAAACGATTTCTTGTTTTCTTCAAAAGCTGATATATCTATTGTATGAGTGAAAATATTCTTATTGTCAGCTCCTGCAGAGAGTTCTTTTAATGCAATACTGTTTCTTCCGGTAACAAAGAGAAGGTTGCTTTGCTCTTCTGCAAAGAGAAGGACTATTTCCTTTCCGATTCCTCTGGTTCCACCATTAATAATGATATTCATTTCAGTACAGGTATATAATAAGGTAAGTTTTTTTCGTTTATTTGTATTTGCCACTTCAAAGTTACAAAAATGTAATTATGACCTTTAATCAATACATGACTGATTTCAGAAGAATATGTTTTGTTGGATTGGTAACTTTTTGCCTTA
>CAZOZU010000424.1:0-2419 GCA_964584355.1 uncultured Rikenellaceae bacterium | reverse complement strand
ATTTACAAGATGATTGGTGTTATTCAGAATTTCAATTCCATCAGGATCGCTTATCCTGTTACTGAGAGAGGATACTGACATCTTTACCGTTGAAAGTATCGGACCGAGTCCATCATGAAGATCTTTAGCAAACCTTCTCCTTTCATTCTCTTCAGTATTTATTATTGCATTCAGCACCCTTCTCTCTGTTCGTAAACGATCAATCTCAGCTTTTTTAAGAGAGTAAAAGATTTCACGGATAAGGACCACGCCGAATATGATCATAAAGGATACAAAAACACCGATCCATTCATCTATCATCTGCCATGTATATGAAGGTGTTCCGCGAAAAAATTCAAACAACTGAATAATTTTACGGATCGCCATAAAAACGAATGATAGTGAAAGGAGTATCCATGAAACTCTGTATTTGGTCATCTTCATGAAGCCCAGAGCAATTGAAGCTGCAATGATCTGAAGGACAATAGAAATAATAAGGACAACTAATCTGATCATAAGATAAAAATTAATAATCTGTAAAATTAGCAGTTATTTTTAATAAGGTATAACGGCTAAAAACCCCCGTCCCCGAATACTCGATGCCTGCCCCCTGAAGGGTAGGACCCCCGCCACGCTGAAGCGTGGCACCCCCTAAAGGGTAGGACCCCCGCCACGCTGAAGCGTGGCACCCCCTAAAGGGTAGGACCCCCGCCACGCTGAAGCGTGGCACCCCCTAAAGGGGGTTTGAAACCCATTATATTATATAATGTGTAATATTATTGATTATTAAGGGTTTATAGTCCCGCGATAGCGGGAGGGTGGGGGGTTTCTACCTTTTTTTTATAACTTTGACTTTCTCAGATTAAAAACATGAAAATAATATATAATATTGGTATAGTGTTGTTTGCAGGGCTGGCCCGTTTGGCAGCCCCTTTTAATGTAAAGGTTCGCCAATGGGTAGCCGGACAGAATAAATGGATAGATAAATTGAGAAATAAGATAGTCCCGGAGGCTGAATATATATGGATCCATTGTGCTTCGCTCGGAGAATTCGAACAAGGGCGTCCGGTTATTGAAACATTGAAAAAAGAAAAACATAATATTAAAATTATCCTGACATTCTTTTCCCCTTCCGGATATGAAGTGAGAAAAAATTACCGGATGGCCGATATTATATGTTATCTGCCTGTAGATACACCGCGAAATGCAAAAAGATTCATCTCGCTCGTACAACCGTCAACTGTAATTTTTGTGAAGTATGAATTCTGGAATAATTATTTAACAGAGGTCTCACGTAAAAAAATCCCGCTTTATCTCATTTCAGGTATTTTTAAAAAGGATCAGCACTTTTTCAAATGGTATGGTGGTTTCTTCAGGAGAATATTGAAGAAGTTCACCTGGTTATTTGTCCAGGATCAATACTCATATGAACTTCTTGGCACTCTCGGGCTTAAAAATGCTTCAGTTGCAGGTGACACGAGGTTTGACAGGGTTGCTGAGATATTAAAAGCCTCAAAAGATATTCCTGTGTTTGAGAATTTCAGAGGAACTGAGAAGCTGTTCATTGCCGGGAGCAGCTGGAAGAAGGATGAGGAAATTATAGCTGCATATATAAACAGATATCCCGGCAAAATGAAGTGGGTTTTTGTGCCGCATGAAATTAATAACTCAAATATTGAGAGGCTGGAACATCTGTTCAATGTGAAATGTGTAAGGTTTTCCTGTTATAACAAAGATACCTCTGATGCAAGAGTTTTAATAATTGATAATATAGGGATCCTCTCTTCGGCATATCGATATGCATATATTGCTGAGGTAGGTGGAGGTTTTGGCAAAGGAATACATAATATTCTTGAACCTGCATGCTGGGGTATCCCGGTTCTGTTCGGGCCCAATCACAAAAGATTTCGCGAAGCTGTTGAGTTAATAAGACTGGGTGGGGCCTGTTCTTTTAGAAAACATGAGGATTTTGAGCAGGCCATTGAGCAATGGCTTACTGATGAAATGGCATATAAAAAAGCTGCTTCAGCTGCAGGCAAATTTGTTAAGGAAAACACCGGGGCCACCCGTAAAATAATGCAGCAGATCATTTGAAAAGATGCTAACATTTTATGCTCATAATTTGTTTATAAGTACTCCTTAAAAATTCTTACCAATCATTCCAAAGCTAGTAAATTGCTAACCCGGATTTAACAAAATTGTATTCTTATTGTAATCTGGAAATCAACGAACTGCAATAGTTATGCGAAATTATTATTAATCCTTAATCTAATATCTATGATGAAACAACTAAAACAGATCTTTATCATGTTGTTGTTCTTGTTCGTCTCTGCAGCGATGTTCGGACAGGGATCCACAACATCTTCAATGAGCGGCCGAATTACGGACAGTCAGGGAGAAACCTTGGCTGGTGCGACAATTGTAGCCACTCATGAGTCAT